>JBOIGK010000708.1:0-5001 GCA_050742695.1 Advenella sp.
AGCCAGTACAGTTCGTCTCCCACGTTGAAACTGATCCAGATGCCCGGCTCGCCATTCATGCTGGAGGCGATCTTGGTCACCGTCTGGGTATCGGAGCGCTGGATCTTGTCTGCGAAGATGCGCCAGAACGTAGTATCCGGCAACGGCTGCAATACATCGTCCAATTGCCGGGGAAAAACCTGGATATCCCCGGTAGTGGCCAAGTCGATCACCAGTGCATTGCGATCATTTGGGGGCACGTAGGCGAGCGACTTGCGGGTGATTTTGAGTGCCGTAATTCCGCGCTCGGCCATTTGCGAGGCGCGCGGCTCTTCCTGCATGTTGAAAAACACGATTAGCCAGCACGTCAGACTGACGGCCAGCAATGCTGCCAGCAGGAAAAAAGACCGGCTGAACAAGCTCAGCCGGATTTTTGATGCGAAATTCTGCAGTTGTGGAAATTGAACCGGAGCAGCGGCCATGGCGGCGCCGTCGTTTAGTTACCGCCGTCCGGAACGAAGACGTAACCCAACCCCCAAACGGTCTGAATAAATACCGGTTTGGCCGGATTCGGCTCTATCAGCTTGCGCAGACGGGAAATCTGAACATCAAGACTACGGTCGAATGCTTCATATTCGCGGCCACGGGCCAGCTCCATCAGCTTGTCGCGTGACAGCGGCACCTTGGGATGGCGGGCAAACACTTTGAGCACCGAGAATTCACCTGTGGTGATGGCAACAACTTCTTCACCGCGGGACAGTGTGCGTGTGGACAGATTCAGGGTGTAGGGTCCGAAAGCAATCGATTCGTTTTCCTGGCTGGGCGCGCCAGGGTGCTCTTCGGAGCCGCGACGGCGCAAAATGGCATTGACTCGCGCAAGCAGTTCACGAGGATTGAATGGTTTGGACAGATAATCGTCAGCACCCATCTCCAGGCCAAGAATGCGGTCGATTTCTTCGGCCTTGGCAGTCAGCATGATGATAGGGGTATTGTCGTTGGCGCCGCGCAGCCGGCGACAGATGGACAGACCATCTTCTCCGGGCAGCATCAGATCCAATACCAGCAGGTCGAAATGTTCGCGCTGCCAGAGCTTGGTCATTTCCTTTCCGTCTTCTGCTACGAACACATTAAACCCCTGTTCAGTCAGGTAACGGCGCAGCAGGTCGCGAAGGCGAGGGTCATCATCGACTACCAAAATTTTGCGTGGAGGTGTTGACGAGGCAGTTTGTGGTGTATTCATACTAATTGGTTAAGAGCTTCCGAGAGAAGTGACAAGGCTATTTGAGCACATGTTACAGTTTCTGCTGTCGCACATGGCTGAATTTTCACCATCAGTTACACTAAAAATATTTCTCTGGATTTATGTTGATGGTGGGATGCAAATAGATACATTTTGTTTCAAAAAGCAAACAAAAAGACGTCATGCCAATGATTTTGGTACTTATAAAAAAGACGGGCAGAACGTGCAAATAAGTACTACTGTGCATTTTAGCGCAAATCGTCCCGGGCAAAACCGGCTTCCTGTTTATAATTGCGGGATCATTTGCCCGAGCGTTGCTCACCCCTCAGAGGTCGCTCACGTGTAATCGGGGGCAGTCGGTCGCCGGCCTTGGGGGTACGCGGCTGTTAACACCTTTTTCTGAATAAGCGCAGTTTATGAATGTCAATCTGATCTCCCTGGAAAGCTCGGCCACCTGTTCGTCGGCGGCACTGCTGCGGTACGAGGGTGGACAGCCCCAGACCACCGAGCAGGTCAGCAATCAGGCTAACGGCCATGCCGAGCAATTGTTGCCAATGCTCGATCATCTGCTCAGTTCGGCAGGACTTGACCGGACTGATATCAGTGGCATCGTCTTCGGGCAGGGGCCAGGTGGGTTTACTGGCCTGCGTATTGCAGCAGGCATGGCGCAAGGCCTGGGTTTGGGGCTGGACATCCCCGTGTTTCCAGTATCGTCGCTGCTTGCTATTGCCGAGGCAGTCAGACCGGTCGCACCCTCAACGCTGATTGTCAGCCTGCTGGATGCCCGCATGCAGGAAGTCTTTCTGGCCAGTTTCAGGGAAACCGGCGACGGTGAGCTCATTCAGGAGCAGGCGCCGTGCCTGATTGCTGCAGAACAGGTTCCGCTCTGGCTTAATGGTATCGGCAGTACAAATGACGCCTTGCCGGTTGTGAATGCATCTCTGGCTGCACGCGAGCCCGGCATGGACGGGCAGCTTCCTGTTGTATTGGTTGGCTCTGGCGTACATGTGTGTTCGGGCCTGACCCATTTGCCCGGCATCAAGCTGATACCGGATGCTGAACCGCGTGCTGCGATCATGGCCCGTATCGGCTTGCGCGCCTGGCTCGCAGGCCGATTTATCGCGGCAGATCAGGCCGCGCCGCTGTATGTGCGCGACAAAGTTGCATTTACGATCAAGGAAAGGGGGCAGGGGCAAGGGGGTAATCCGCGTGCTGTCCCGCTATCGGCTCAGCAAGCCACGTCAGGCGGCCAAGTGGCAGTATCGCCGGAGAGCCAGGCACGCAGCCAGGTGATTCGGGCAGTGCAGCAGACGTATGCGATCCGACGCATGACGCAGCAGGACATTGATGCGGTCGTGGATATCGAACGCCGTGTGCAGTCCCACCCCTGGACCGAGGGTAACTTTTTCGATGCGCTGAAAGCCGGTTACGAGGCCTGGGTTGTGTGCAATGAGAGCGAGGTGGTAGCGTTTTCCTTACAACTGATGGCGCCCGATGTGGCTCATTTGCTGCTCATTGGCGTTGCGCCCGACTGGCAGGGAAAAGGGATTGGCGCCGGCCTGCTTGCCTGGGGAGAGGAGCGCCTGTTATTGCAACAGCTGGAGAGTCAGGTGCTGGAAGTGCGTCCGTCCAATACGCGGGCGATCGCGTTTTATCATCGCTGGGGTTATGAGCAGATCGGCGTGCGTAAGGGCTACTATCCGGACGGGCGCGGTCACAGCGAAGATGCCTGGGTTCTGCAGAAAGCCGTGGTATCCTGATGACTATGGAATCTACTTCAGTTTCTGCCGGTGCCCAGCCCGTGGTGCATCCGGCCAATGTCACGGTCAACCCGCTCCAACTGCTCTGGTTGCAGGAGAGCGGGATTGATCGCCTGTGGGGGCGCGCGCTGACGGCGTCCGCGGTGGCCGAGCCCTCCGCGGCAGCACACACCAAACACACTTCGGCGACAGGCGTTGCATCGGTAGCAGAGCCGGTCCAGACGCATTCAGATCAGCATCCTGCGGCGCCAGTTTCAGCGAACACAGAAGAGCCTGGCATGCAATCGGCAGCGGTAAAAGAAACGGTGCCGGGCGCAGCAACGCTGGCTCAGAACGATGTTTCGCCTGCCCGCCAGGCACTGGCAAAACTGCGCGAACAAATGCAGCGGCAACGTCGGCCGGCGGGGCGCGCAGGCGCTGGTACACGTCGTGCGAACGACGATGGCGCCCGTGGAACAGTGCGCGAGCTAACCAGTGGTGCCGCGATGCCTGACAGTGCGCCCGGGGCCGTTGCACCTGAACCCCAAGGAGGTCGCCCGGCGGATCCGTTGGCGCCGCGCGATGCCCAGATCGAGTGGCCGGTACTGGCTGCAACAATCCGGCAGTGCACACGTTGCGCTTTGTCAGAGCATGCTCGCCAGCCGGTACCTGGCAGCGGCACCGTGACGGCGCGCTTGATGATTATCGACCAGGCGCCAGGCGCGCAGGATGAAATCAGCGGTGAACCCCTCAGTGGACAGGCGGGCCAGTTGCTGGACAATATGCTGGCCGCCATCGGCCTCTCCCGTGAAACGACGTTTATTACCGATGTGGTCAAGTGCCGACCAATGGTGAGCAGGCCAGTCGAGCCGCACGAGATTGCTGCCTGCGCCGACTACCTGCAACAGCAGATCGCCATGGTGCAGCCATCATGCGTCCTGTTGTTCGGTAATGCCGCCCAGTCTGTGCTTGGCACCACACAATCGGTGGGCGAACTGCGTGAGCTCCAGGATTTGCAGATCACCATACAGGGCAAGGTAATTCCGGTAGTGGTCACTTTTCATCCGAATCACCTGATGGCCAACCAGGCCGCCAAGCCGCTGGCGTGGATCGATCTCAAACGCCTGCGCCAGCTATTGCAGCAGACTGCGGCATAAGGCACCGGATCTTCGGCCCATAGCGACGTGTTGGCCGCTGCGCGGTCGGGTGTGGTGCCGCCGTCCGGCTGCATCGGTAGTCTGAATTCGTGTTGCGTATGTCTGCGGGATATCTGGTCGTGACCAGAGGAGCTAATATTAATAAGGCGCTATGCAATATGCGGTCCGTACGAAGACAGCTGTATTAAAGCGCTTTAATATAAGCGATCCGAAATAAAGCGCTCTGATATAAAACCGTGCCAGTACGGCAAATCGTGGGGAGGCTGCGCACCGGGACACCGGCGCCTGGGGCTTACTGACCCGTCAATGCCCGGATGCGAATACTCAGATGCTAATGCCCGGCCTGGGCCCGGCCATGGCCTTCTTCACCAATCTCGGCAAAGGTCGCCGGATAGCGTCGCTGGTTGCGATAGCACCAGGCGATCACCAGCGTCATGAGTACAGCGACAATGACGCCAAAGATAACAATGATGGTATTGATGTGCAGGTTCATTTCCAGCATGAACCAGTAGGCCGCCACCATGAACAGAATATTCAACTGTTCGTTGAAATTTTGTACGGCAATGGAATGGCCGGCAGACAAAAGGACATGTCCACGGTGTTGCAGCAGTGCGTTGAGCGGCACCACGAAAAAGCCCGAGAGCCCGCCCACCAGGATCAGTGTGCAATACACCGCCCAAGTGTCTTAGACAATGGTCATTAACATGACGGAAAAGCCCATGACAACGCCGATAGGCAGCACTTGCAATGCGCGCGTCAGCGGGACCCTGCCGGCAAGTACAGAACCGACAATGGTGCCGATGGCCGCTACGCCCATCAGGTTGGCCGATTGGGCGATGCTCAATTGAAGATGGTCCCGTCCCCATTGCAGCACGATCAGTTGCAG
>JBOIGK010000709.1:0-10018 GCA_050742695.1 Advenella sp.
TTCGATGACGCACGCATCGCCGTGCGGTTTGCCTATGAATGGCACGATGATTCGGGGCAGTGGTTCCGGTCGTATGGCAATGAAAACTGGGAATTTGACGATAACGGATTGATGTTGCAACGTCATGCTTCCATCAACGATCTGCCTATCGCCGAGACCGATCGCAAGTTCCGGTGGCCATTGGGAAGACGCCCCGATGACCATCCGGGCTTAAGCCAGCTGGGATTGTAATTTGCCGGCCTGGTTGTGATCAGATGAATGGGTCAAAGCCCATAGGCAACGCCATCACGGCCCGGGTCTGCCGCACCGGATAGCGCACCGGTCTGGTCGATATGAATGGCATGAACCCAGGCTATGGTGTGTCCAAACGGGTTCCTTGCCACCTGATATCCCATCGCTTCTACCGCACGGCTCACTGATCGTGGGATACGATTAGATATGTCGACGATATTGCTGGTCGACGAGAACCGGGCAGCCGAAACCGCTGCGTCAATAGGCATATCAAAGTCGACGACGTTCAGGATGGTCTGCAGAACACCCATCACGATTTGTGTGCCGCCTGGCGCACCCAGTATGATTTCCGGCTTGTCGTTTCTAAAAACGATACTGGGGCAG
The DNA here is from genome assembly GCA_050742695.1 of Advenella sp. Taxonomy (GTDB): domain Bacteria; phylum Pseudomonadota; class Gammaproteobacteria; order Burkholderiales; family Burkholderiaceae_B; genus Advenella. The sequence continues at coordinate 616 of JBOIGK010000709.1, forward strand.
GAAGAAGTAAAGCGTGATTTTCCCGGAGCGATACTGCCCGCACGACCTGGACGCGGGTCAAACACCCCCATGCAGCCGTTATACATGAACCCTAGTCCTGGCGTAATGACGCCAGACGGCATGCCCAGCGAATGCGTCATCGCCACACAGTTGCCATCGGCATCGATAACAGATAAATGCGTGGTGTCTTTCGGTGGTGCAATTGCCTCGTTAAATCGGGGCACGTCGACCTTTTGTCCTGCGCTGATCATCTGTGCAGTTGCGGCGGCATATGACTTGGATAATATTTGATCCAGGGGAACGTCGACAAATGCCGGGTCTGCGATATGGCGGTCTTTGTCAACCGTAGCCTGTTTCATTGCCTCGCAGACCAGTTGTATATATTCGGCGCTATTATGTTTGTAACCGGGTAAATCGAAATGCTCAATGATATTGAGCATTTCGATGAGCATTGCGCCGCCTCCGGGTGGCTGATTGGTTGTGATACGGCGATCCCGGTAAGTGCCGACCAGCGGTCGGTTCAAGGTCGGCTCATAAGCCGATAGGTCTTCCAGTGACAGAATCCCGCCCTGACTGGTCAGGTCAGCGATCATTTGCTGCGCCATGTCTCCACGGTAGAACGTATCGGCGCCATCGCGCGCGATCAGCTCCAGCGTTGTTGCATAATCCCGGTTATACAGCGGTGTTCCAATGGTTTTGGGCGAGCCGTCGGTACGGCAATATAAATCACGTCCGGATTGCGTAAGCGCCAGCCGCTCGCGATTGGCTGCCCGGCCTGCCAGAGGCTCGTCAATCCAGAAGGCATACATGGCCGGACGAACAAAGTAACCGCCGCGCGCCCATTCTATCGCAGGCGCAATGACGTCGCGCCACGGCAGGCGCCCATGGCGCTCGTGCATGCGCTTCAGGCCTAGTAAAGTGCCCGGCACGCCGATCGATTGCGCTCCCAGGTCATTGAGTCGTCCCTTGATTGAAAAGCCAAATCCGTCGCGTGCTTCGCCCTGCAGAAGATGTTCCCACATATCGGCCCGGGCCAGTCCCGGTGCTGGTGCGTGAAAATCCACATACTCATGCGATTGCTTGCCGGGCAGATAAAGCGCTGCCGTGCCGAAACCGGCAATACCGCACATCAAGGGATCAACGACAGTCTGGGAAAAAGCGCAGGCTACTGCGGCATCTACCGCGTTGCCCCCTGCATGCAGGATTTCGATGCCTGATTCTGCGGCCTCGGGTTGAGGGCAAACCACCATGCCTTGTCTATTCATTTGTCATTCCTGATTATTTGACATTCAGGTTCAGGTCACCAACGGCTTCTTGCCATTTGGCTGTATCGCGAACAGTGAAGTCGATCAAAGCCGACGATGGACCAGGCATTGCCCGGACCTGAACTGCGGCGAATTTCTCCTGGGCTGCCGGATCATTCAGGAAAGTCTGTGTTGCAGCGTGCAGTTTCCTTATTACTGCTTCGGGTGTGCCCGCCTTGGCAGCCACAGCGCTCCATCCGATGTTTTCAAAGCCCTTCAGACCTAATTCGCCCGCGGTAGGCACGTCGGGAAGTTCGGGAACACGACTGTCATTGAAAACCAACAGAGGTTTGAGCTTGCCTTCTTTGATCAAAGGCAGGGCGCTGCTTAAGACAGGCGCCACAATTTGAGTGTTTCCACCTACGGTGGAAACAATACTGTCCGGTTCGCCGCGATAAGGGATATGCAGCATTTTAAAACCCGCCTGCTTCATCAGCATTTCGACAACCAGGTGTGTGGAGTTGCCATTGCCAGAGGAGGCAAAAGTGATTTTTTCAGGATCTGATTTGGCCGCCTTTTGTAAATCGTCGTAATTGTTGAAACCTGATTGCGGGCTTGCTGCCAGGACAAACGGTACTGTGGTGAGCATGCCAATACCGGCGAAGTCCTTTTCAGGAGAATAGGACAGGGGTTTATATACGAATTTATTGAGCACCATCTGGGATACGCCGGCCAAAAACAGCGTATAGCCGTTGGCAGGCTGGGACAAAACGGCCTTGGCCGCGATCACGCCACCCGCACCAGGCTTGTTCTCTACGACAATAGGTACGTTAAGCGTTTTTCCAACGCTTTCTGCCCACATGCGCGCAAGATTGTCTGTGCCACCGCCGGCTTGCTGAGAAACAATAATTTTTATCGCACGTTGCGGAAATTCATCTGCGGCATGCGCCTGGCCCAGACAGGCCAGCAGTAGTGCGGTAGAGATCAATTTGTGTAGACTGGAGTAAACTCTCATGTTTATGCCTTATCGAATATTTTGTAATTCCGCCTATTGTATATATCTGATAGTGTGAAAATGCAGGATATTTCTATGAAATTTTACGGACGGAACATGAGTGAATACTCATATATCAAGTGCAAATAGTATTGCCTGGGCGCGCCGCCTCAAGGTACGACACCTGGAATATTTTCTTATTCTCAGAAATGTAGGCACCTTGTCCGAGGCTGCTCGTGCATTGCATATGACGCAGTCGGCAATGTCTCACTGGCTGAACGAACTTGAGACATTGCTCGGGGTCAGGCTGGTTGTGCGCGGCCGCCGTATCAGGTTTACGCCGGAGGGCGAGGTTTTGCTGCGTCTGGCAACCCGGCTGCTAGGAGATATCGCCAGAACCCAGGATGAACTGGAATTGTTGGCCCAGGGTGCGCCAGCCAGTCTTCATGTGGGCAGCGTAACGGCGGGGCTGGCTCATCTGATTCCCAATTCAATCTGCAGCTTTCAGATGCAGGGCCCACAAATTGCGATTCATATGACCGAGGGCGCTTTTTCGTTGTTGCTCGAGCGGTTGGAGGCCAGGGAACTCGATATAGTTGTCGGTTCCATAGACGCAAGGGCCTATGCGGCCGGTCTGGCTCATGAGGTACTGTTCGAAGACCGTATTGTGGCGATTGTCGGCTTGCAGCACGCTTTACGTCAAAAAGCAAAGCCGCTGTGGTCGGATCTGGTATCGTATCCCTGGATCATGCCTGAAAAAAATACGCTCATGCGAAACCGGCTGGACACCGTATTGCTGGAAAATGGTGGGGCGGGTGTGCGCCCGCGCCTGGAAACCGCATCCATCATCATCATTGAAACGGTTCTCAGGCAAACTGATTATGTCGCAGTGTGTTCGGCTTCGTTGGGAGCACATTTGCACCGTTTGGGGTTGGTGCATGCTTTGCCGTTGACTGCCGGCTTCGGCCCGGTGGGGGCTGTATATCGTGAACGTGACTCGCATCCGGTGCTCGGCGATTTCCTTGCCGAACTTCGCCGACAAGCCGATCGATTAAGGGCAGATGAAAGCGACCTCAACGTAGCATTGTGATGCTATTGAATGAGGGGTTGTGCTGGCCGATTGACTTGGTCAGCTTCATTGAGTCGTATTGACGGTACACGCGTTGCGGCCAATCATCGCGTTACTACTAGTAAGCGGGCAAGGCACTGCCTGGCGTGTGCGATAAAATATTGGGCGCATCGCATAGCTATACCATCTGTAATGTCTGGATACACAACCGGCCATTGCGCTGTCATGAGGGAGCAATAGACTGTTCTTATGATGATCGCTTTATTTTTTATAACCAAGTAAAGTAAACATCATGTTAAATATTTCCCGGCGCCAGATGGTTTTTGGCTCTCTGGCCAGCACTGCGCTTTCGTTGGTTCCGAGTGTTTTGCAGGCACGCAATAGTACAAGCCCGATCAGCGCTCCACTTTCAGCATCAGATGCCGCATGGAAGGATATACAGGAACTCTATGCCGTCAACCGGGAAATAACCAACCTGGAGAACGGATACTGGGGGGCCATGCCGCAACCGGTACTTGCCGCTTACAAAGAAAACACCGATTTCATTAATACCAATAACACCATTTATGCGCGTGCCCAGTTCAGTGGCGCCCTGGAAAAAGTGCGAGAGCAAGTGGCACGGGCTGTTGGCGCAGACGTCTCGGAAATTGCACTGACACGAGGCGCAACCGAAGCGCTGCAAAAATTGATCACTGGCTATAATGCGCTGCGGCCGGGCGATGTTGTTGCCTATAGCGATCTCGATTACGACTCAATGCAGTATGCAATGAATTGGCTGCAGCAACGGCGAGCAGCGCAGGTAAAGATGTTCAACATTCCAGAACCTGCTACTCGGCAAAATATTCTTGATACCTATGAGAAAATTCTAAGTACACCCAAGTTAAAGCTGCTTTTATTGACGCATCTTTCTCATCGGACGGGATTGGTCATTCCTGTCGCCGAAATCGCCCAGATGGCCCGGGCCCAGGGCGTGGACGTTATTGTGGATGCGGCTCACTCATGGGGGCAAATAGACTTCAATGTGAAAGATTTAAGCGCCGACTTCGTGGGCTTTAATCTTCATAAATGGATATCAGCGCCAGTAGGCGTAGGCTTTATGTATATTTCAAAAAATCGCCTGGTGGATATCGATCCGGATTATGCTGACGAGGATTATGAGTCGGATGATATCCGCTCTCGCGTACACACCGGAACCACCAACTTTGCCGCCTTGCTCACCGTTCCCGTCGCACTGGATTTGCATCAGAAAATATCGGCAAAGGCCAAGCAGCAAAGGCTGACTTATTTGCGTGATTACTGGGTCGACGCGCTGCGGAGCAATAAATCAGTCCATGTATTGACGCCCGATGATGCTCGCCTGTATGCAGGCATTACCTCCTTTCGGTTTGGCGATGCTCGCGACAAGCAACAGAATGAACGCTTGGTAAAGACGTTGAGGAACCAGCACGGTATTCTTACGGTGCGCCGTGGCGGTATTCATAACGGTGACGCTATCCGCGTGTCGCCTGCGCTTTTCACTCGTGATAGCGACATGGATAAATTTATTGTTGCCATGAATAAACTGGGAAAGTAAAAAGCTGTTTATATAAAACAGCCATTAATTAAACGCATTTGTGCTCGATTGCATACTTGCTGATGCAAGGGAATGTAAGGGTGTCATGCCCCCTTGACCGAGAGGCCGGCGTGCGCATAAAGCGTGCCGGCTGCTGGGCGGTTGCCGTTTTTTTCTAGACTTGCATCTTGCCGTGCTATCGGCTATGGTTTGATTTTTATCTTCCGGCCCGTCCAGTTCACTATCCCGGCAAAACCATGTTGAATATAACCATTCGTAACGAGCAACCAGACGACATCGATGTCATTGCATGGGTAACCAAAAATGCATTTGCGCCAGAGCAGTTCGCCAGCCATACCGAACAGTTTATTATCAATGCCTTAAGGCGAGCCAACCAGTTGGCGATATCCTTGGTAGCACTTTATGAGGGCACAATAGTCGGCCATATCGCTTTCTCACCAGTCAGTATCTCCTCGGGGGAGCAGGGTTGGTATGGCCTGGGTCCCGTCAGCGTGCTTCCTCAATGGCATGGGCATGGTATCGGTACCCGGTTAATCCGCTCGGGGCTTGCCCAATTGCAGCGCCAGGGTGCATGTGGCTGTGTGGTGTTAGGAAGCCCGGATTTCTATGGCCGTTTTGGTTTCAAGGCCAATTCTTCTTTGCTGTACGCCGACGCACCAGCCATCTATTTTCAGGCATTGGCTCTTGCCGGAGAGATACCTTGTGGCCAGGTGTCTTTTCATGGGGCGTTTGAAGCGACGCAGTAGTCCGCTTACAGCCATTCATTGGTACGGCTATTCATTGATACGGCCACGAAATGACTGCCGCTGTTTTGGGACGTACACAATTGTAATGCGTCATAGGATGTGAGCCAGGGTGTGCACTCGGATGGCCAGAAAGTGCCGGACAGGCCATTGGATATCAATGCATATGCCGGTGCACTAACGCGCATCAAATAGGATAATGGATGTTGGCAGGAGGATTGGACAATACACTTTGCTGCTATTGAAAGTGCGGCACGCCAGGGTGTATCAACAGCCTTTGTGGCGCTGTATGTCCGGGCTGGGTACCGTATAATGGTCATATGATGAATGAATACGGGGATTGTCATGGATGTGTGGGCCCAACTGATTGGGATATTGATGGTGGCCGCCACAGTCGTGGCCTTCTTTTTTGCGCCATCAGGAAAGGAGAAGGAACCACTTTACGTGCGCCAGATCGTTGCCTCAGTGTTCGCGTTCAGCGCGGCTGCCGTGTGTGCTTCTCTTTTTTACTTTTCCCCGTCCGATACCGAAGGTACGGAAATTGCTTTTGCAATACTTAGCGCGGTGGTCATGATTGCGATTCCCTGTTGGTACGCGGTCAGAGGGTACAAGAATAATAAGAATAATAAAAAATAGAATATTGGTCCGCTCACTTTTAGTGTGAACAGGCCAGCCGGAGACCGAACCCTGATGGCCAGTGTAACGGAGCAAAGTAAATGGCATACGTACACAAATTCGATTTGAACCGTGTTGGCCGTGATTTCGTTGTCGGCGATATCCACGGCCACTATACAAAGCTGATGCAGGCGTTAGAAGCTGTAACGTTCGATACTGCCAAAGACCGGCTTTTTTCGGTGGGTGATCTGGTCGATCGCGGCACGGAAAACGAACAGGTGATTAATCTGATCGACACCGGCTGGTTTTTTCCGGTTTGCGGCAATCACGATGATTATGCCATCCGTTATCATCGCATTGGTCGGATGGATGATGGCAATTACCGGCTCAACGGCGGAGGCTGGTTTATTGAGAAAGATCCTGACGAGCGGGAAATGCTGGTGGCCAGGCTGGAGCTTCTGTTCATGGCCATAGAGGTTGCGACGGCAAACGGGCGAATCGGCATTGTTCATGCCGACGTACCTTGTCGAGACTGGAACAATCTGGAAAGTTATTTTGATTCCAAGGCGCATCGCCAGCGTGCAATGTGGGCGCGCGATCGATTCGAGCGCCAAGACGAGACTCGGGTGGCTGGCGTCGATCATGTCATCGTGGGCCACAATTGCCATCCAACGATTATGACACTTGGCAATGTCCATCATATTGATACAGGTGGGTGGCTGCCGGATGAGTACAACGGGTATTTCACCTTGCTGGAAATCAGCAAGCCGGGGCTGCTGTAACCACGATATTTGGCCAACGAGCAACATTGGCAATTATTATGCAAGTATCGGGACAGGGAAAAAACAATTGCATTATTGGCTGGTATCGGGCTCGCGGTTGCGCGAATCGGACCAGGCAAAATCAGATTACGAATTAGGAGTCCTGCAACGCTTCCTCAAAAACAGATTGCACGATATCTGGCAGGGTTTTGATATTGTCCTTAAAGAACCGACGCTTGGGCGCGGACAACTCATGCTGCAATAGGGCCAGCCTCTCGGTTGCCGCGATGGCCGGCTGGCTCAGGCCTTTTTCAAAAGTATAGAACCAGATGGCTTCCAGCAGCAAATTTGCCAGTTGCAAGGTTTCGTATCTGGCCTGGCCGCTATCGTGCTCCTCTAATGTAAAACCGATAACACTGGACCAGTCGGTATACCCCTTGGCAGCAGAAAATGCCGTATGAAACGGTTTTGTTCCCGCGACGACCTGCGCCACGCTCAGAGGCGAGAATCGGCGCAACTGCACAAGAGTTGGGGATTGGTTCACCGAACAGGCGCCGCGCACAATCCTAAGCAGAAATACCGTGTTCCATACCGAGCCGCCACCAACCCCAAACCGATCGCAGATCCATTCAGACAGGCATATCCACCGCAAGGATTGCATCTGGATAGTTGCTTCGGCGGTGCCCGAGGGAGCATCCAGCAACGCGTTCTTCCATAATAGCCAGAGGCTCAGACCGATGTTGGCCGCCACATCCTGGGCTGCTTCGATCGAATCGGCTTCATATGCGGCCCGCAAGGCACGAGAAAAATGGGTAATTGACTGGCCTGCCGCATGCCTGCGTTCGGCCATTGGCGCATCGTCGACCTCCAGGGCGATTGCTCTGAAAATAAGGGCTTTCAGATTCAGATACTCGAAGCGCACGCGCGGGTTGTAACGAACAACCAGTCGCGAGCGACTATCTGCGTGAAGCCGGTTGATTTCTACATGTGCAGCCCGGGTTCCTTCCGTCATATACAGATTCCAGGCCCGGGCGATGCCCGCCATAGCCGCAAAAGCCGCCATCGATTCATGATCGTCCTCTGAGTCATTGGCCAGAAAGGGCGATAGGCTATCGAGTGCCTCCCAGCTGCGTTGAATCTGGCCCTGCTTGCGCAAGGCCAGGCTTTCCTTGAGGATCGATAAGGCCGACTGGAAATGATCGTGTGCTGCCAGTCGCGCCGTCTGGAAGTGTTCCGCCACGCCAGAGGCATTTGTGCCGGCAAAGCCGTCCTTGGCAAGGCGCATTGCCTGCGTCAGATTGTTCCAGTACCCCACATCCTGCATTGCATAGGCAAGTGGGCTGGGTGGTTGTTGACCGGGCTTATTGATTCCAAGAAACCCGGCAAGCACATCAAGACTGGCTTTTTTCCCACCGGCAGTGATCTTTATCCGGCGTGTGCTTTTCTTGGCGAGCCAAAACGGCCCGCGACTGCGGTTGCGCGTATTGAGCAAACTGAGTGGTATCGATCTGTCCCATCCCCAGCCGACATCAACACCCCAGTCACGAAAATCTTCAAATGCGCGTGAGATGATCATGCGTCCATTGGTTTTACCTGGAAAGCGGGACCGGATCTCGTAGGCCGGCAGATCCGGATGATCGGTATGCCCAGCGTAATAGACACGCAAAAGTAGCCAGAGCGATTGGTATCGTGCTGGCTTGCCGTTGATCCCGGGTGTTGGAGTCAAGTCAATGTTAAGTGTCGATGCAGGCATATGAGCAGAATCCAATGCGCCATGGTAGCACACACATAGGGAGGTTACGACAGTTACGACAAGTTATTTTACCCACACGAATCATGCACTTACCATTCGTCTGGCCTGATCTGGCATTGGATTGTCTATAACAACCTCACACTCAAGGAATTTTTTCTATGAAGCACTCACCTATCATCCGAGCGATTAGTACGACCGTGGCAGTATTGATTTTTACCTGCACATCAGCGTACGCAAGCACGCGGTGTGCTGACAGCCCCAAAGTTACCGCTGCGTTTGAAAAAGCCGCGGTGCAAGGCACGATCGCACTGCTGAACACAAAAACGGGAGAGGTGATTTGCCATAATGCCACTCGCGCCAATCGACCATATTTGCCGGCATCCACGTACAAGATCCCGAATACGCTGATTGCGCTTGAGACGGGGGTAGCCAGTGGAGCAGATTTCCGGATCGACTGGAATCAGAAGCGTAATCCGCGCCAGGCGTGGTGGCCCGCAGCCTGGGCGAAAGATCAGACCCTGAACAGCGCGCTGTCTAACTCTGTCGTCTGGTATTACCAGGAACTGGCCCGACGCATCAACCCGCAACGTATGCAGGAATACGTGGACCAGTTCGGTTATGGCAATCGCGATATTTCAGGTGCAATAGACC
>JBOIGK010000710.1:0-4423 GCA_050742695.1 Advenella sp.
CGCGACATTGACAGCACTGACCTGGCCGATGCATTAAATGAAGGATTGCGAGACAATACCAATACAAGCCAGTGGCAAGCGATACAGCCGTCTGCCCGACAGTTTGCCAACCTGCTGCTCAAACAGAAGAGCCTTAAAAGAGGCAGCGTGATTGACCTCATCTTTTCCGGCTCGCAGGTGTCGGTGTTGGCGCTAGGTGGGCAACAAGGCGCGGTCGATGACGCGGCCTTTGCACAGGCACTGCTTGCCGTATGGCTGGGCAATGACCCTGCCCAGTCATCGTTGAAGCGGGCGTTGCTCGGTGCGGGTTGACGCCGGGCTCCGGCGTTGGTTGATAGTCCTTTTACTCCCAGGATAAGACATGGAAAAAATCTGGCTAAAAAATTATCCAAAAGGCGTTCCGGCAGAAATCAATATAGACGACTATGCCTCGCTGGCGGAACTGTTCAATGAAAGCTGCGAACGCTATGCCAGCTCGAGCGCGTATATATCCATGGGGCAGTCCCTGAGCTATGCGCAGTTGCATGAGGCAGCCCGCCGCTTTGCTGCCTGGCTGCAGGAACAGGGAGCCACGCGGGGCACACGCGTCGCCCTCATGATGCCCAATATCCTGCAATATCCGGTCGCGCTGTTTGGCACTTTGCTGGCCGGATGCACTGTGGTGAACTGCAATCCCCTATATACGGCCCGCGAACTGGAACATCAGCTCAAGGACGCACAGGCCGAGTTCGTTGTCGTCGTAGAGAACTTTGCACATACGCTTGAAGTGGCCAGACCGGCGTTGCCAGACCTGAAGCATGTGGTGGTCACCACGCTGGGCGACATGCTGGGTACGCTCAAGGGGCTGCTGCTGAATCTGATCGTAAGGCATGTCAAGAAAATGGTTCCTGCCTGGTCCCTGCCCGGTCATATTCGCTTTGCCGATATCATGAAGCGCACCAACGTCGACGACTTCAGGCCGGTCAGCCTGGATCATTCAGACATGGCGTTCCTGCAATACACCGGAGGCACGACCGGTGTGGCCAAAGGCGCAGTGCTCAGCCACGGCAACCTGGTGGCCAATCTATGCCAGGCCTACGCCTGGGTCAAACCCTATGCCAAGGGCAATAACAACGATTTTGTTGTCACTGCCCTGCCGCTCTATCATATCTTCGCGCTCACTGCCAATTGCCTTACTTTCATTCGTCTGGGCGCAACCAATCTGCTGATTCTAAACCCCCGCGATATTCCCGGTTTTATCAAAGAATTGCGCAAATATCCGTTTACCGCATTTACCGGCGTCAACACGCTATTTAATGCACTGTTGAACAATGCCGATTTCAAATCGGTATCTTTTGAACATCTGAAGCTCACGCTCGGCGGTGGCATGGCCGTGCAGCGCCCCGTGGCCGAACGCTGGAAACAAGTGACAGGCAGACCGCTGACACAGGCTTACGGCCTGACCGAGACTTCGCCTGCGGTCACCATCAACCCCTTGGACCTGAAAGAATTCAATGGTTCGATCGGCCTGCCGGTTCCTTCTACCGACATTTCGATCCGCGATGATCAGGGCAAGGAGCTGGCCGTCAACGAAACCGGAGAACTGTGCGTCAAGGGACCACAGGTCATGCGGCAGTACTGGAACAAGGAAGCAGAAACCCAGAAAGCGTTTGAGCCTGATGGGTTTCTGCGCACGGGCGACATGGGGTATATCAACGAGGACGGATATATCTTTCTGGTCGATCGCAAAAAAGAACTGATTATTGTCTCCGGATTCAATGTATATCCGTCTGAAATCGAGGAAGTCGTGGCTTCTCACCCGGGTGTGAGTGAGGTCGCCGCTATCGGTGCTGAAAACGGCGCATCCGGCGAAGTAGTCAAGATAGTGGTCGTGCGCAAGGATGCCTCGCTTACTGAAAAAGCACTGATCGATTTTTGCAGAACCGAGCTGACGGGCTATAAAGTGCCGAAAATTGTTGAGTTCCGTGATGAGTTGCCCAAGTCTGCGGTGGGCAAGATTCTCAAGCGCGAGCTAAAGCAGGCGCCCGAAAAGGGCTGAAATCAGAGAATGAAAATTAAGAAGACGCACTTTCAGGGAAGAATTGGAAACCAGGAAGGCGCGCCTTTGAGCAAGGATTGAAAACGGGCAGATGCCCGCTCGCCTGCAAGCCGCATAAAAAAACACCCCAAAAGGTTGGATTGATATCCAATTTCTGGAGTGCAGTTCACAGTCTTCAGGGCTGTAATTATTGATAGGATTACAGCACCCTTGTCATGCCGGCCGCTGGCCTTGTGGCCAGCCGCCGCGTTTGTCTGCTTTACTTTAAGATACCCGACGTAGCGGCGGTGCAAAATCGTGATCTGTATCGCTCGATCCATTGGAGTTGACTGCTGCCTCGACCGCATCGCGACTTAATTCCGGTGTCAGCATGGCCAGGAAATCGTATACATAATCACGCAGGAATACTCCGCTTTTCAGGCCGATACGGGTGATATGCGTGCCAAAAAGATGTCCTACCGGAATGCCCACAAAACCCGCGTCGCGTCGAGGATCAAAAGCCACGCCGGCAATGATGCCGATACCCATTTCCACATCGACATAGGTTTTGATCACATCAGCGTCAATGGCTTCCAGAACGATGTCCGGCTTGAGTCCTTTACTGGCGAAAGCCTGATCAATCGACGTGCGTCCGGAAAAAGCCCGATCGTAAGTGATGATGGGAAATTGGGCAATCTGTTCCAGCGACAGGTTTTTTGCCTGCGATGAAGTCAGTTCCGTCAGCGGGTGATCGGGCTTGACCACCAGGGTATGCTCCCAGCTGTAGCAGGGCAACGTCGCCAGTCCGGTTACTTCGGACAGCGATTCAGTAGCCAGTGCAATGTCAGCCTGTTCCTGCAACACCATTTGCGCCAGTTGCAACGGGCTGCCCTCAGCCAGGGAAACATGAACCTTGGGAAAGCGGCGCCTGAATTCCGGAATGAACCGGGGCAGAAAATAGCGTGCCTGCGTATGCGTACATGCAATGACCAGACTGCCCTCGTCGCGACGCGCAAATTCATCGCTGACTTTCTTCAGATTATCGACCTCGATCATGATGCGTTCGATAATGCTGGCCACCGCCTGCCCGGGTTTGGTCAGGCCTTTGATGCGTTTGCCATGGCGTTCGAAAACCTTGATGCCCAGCTCATCTTCAAATTCGATGATCGCCTTGGATACACCGGGCTGCGAGGTGAACAGAATTCTGGACGCCTCGGTCAGGTTGTAGTTACGCCTGATGGTTTCACGTATAAAACGAAATTGCTGTAGATTCATTATCCTTGCCTTTTTGATCCACCTGACCGCTGCAGGCGGGACGCCGGAACAGTAACAACAGCACAGAGGGCCATAAATAGCCCAGGACCGTCGCGGAACCCGCTGGTGGTGACAGCGCGCTGCCGCTAGCGGCAATACGCATAATCGGATTATAAGTTATAACGAACCGTATTTATATAATTATTGGGTATATACATATAGTCTATTTCAACTGAAATACCACATGAATATATGTGCCAGCACTAAGCCGCTGATTTTTTTGGAGTTTTCAAACGCATTCGGGTATAGAACGCATATAGGCACAGTGCCAGGACAATGACGTGCAACGACAGGGTTCCGGTCACAAAGTCTATTTTTCCGTTGCCGATCCAGCCCCGCATCAGATTGATCATATTCATATAGAGCAACCCGGTCAGGCCAGCCAGCAGCAAGTCTCCCGAGCGACCCAGGCGGGGATTGACCGCGCCCAGCGGAATGGCAAGCAATGCCAGATTCAGGGCGGCCAGCGGCAAGGAAATCCGCCACATGATCTGGGCCTGGCTTTCCGCCTTGCGATCCTGGATCAGGTTGGTCGTAGGGCGCGATTTCATCTGGTTCAGCGCGTTCTGCCGGGCGACTTCATCGGCGCTGGTGCCTGAGGAATTTTCCAGGCGCAGGGTATAGGAGTCGAAGCTGACCATCCGGAATTCGGCGCTGTCAGTCTTCATGTCATAGCGGTTGCCCGGTCCCAACACCACATAGCGGTCACCATTGTCCTCCCGACGGATCCGCGCGTTTTTCGAAGTCACAATGGTATACCAGTCATTGTCCAGAACGCGGGCAAACACGGCGCCAATCTCGTCTTGCGGATTGGTGGGGGCTTCGGTGAAAAACACGCGCGCGCCGCCGGCCGATTCGATGAACTGCCCGGCAGTAATCTTGGACAGATCAGAGCGCTGCTCGTAACGCTGACGATATTCTTCGATCTGGCGATAAGCCCAGGGTGTCACTTCCAGCGTCAGGATGGCGATCAGTTCGCAAACCGGCAGCGCCACACGCAATACCGGCGAAATCCAGTCTTTGAGCGAGACACCGCTGGCAAACCAGACCACCATTTCAGATTCTCTGTAATTGCGTGAAATGGTTGTGATG
>JBOIGK010000711.1:0-3195 GCA_050742695.1 Advenella sp.
GCCAATCAATTGGGCCGCCGTATCGGCGGGCACGGTCTTGTATGCAGCGCGCTCAACGCTTCCGCTATACCAGGCGCTCAGGAAGAAATAGACGATCAGGGTGCCCAGCAGGACTACTGCCCACCACAGGTAGGTATTGATACTCTGTAAAAAAGAGACCAGTTGTACGTTAAACTTGTTCAGAAAGGCGTAGTCCTGGGCGGCACCGAATTCAAGGATGCTTGCGGCAACCCACAGCCAGATCACGATTGTGACAATAATCACGGCGGCACGCATTATAATCCTTGGGGTAGCCAGCTTAAGCAGCGTTTTGCTTACCAATCTGGCATCATTTTGCTGAACCGCGGCATTGCTGTATTTCATAGGTATTCCAAATCGATATGCGTCATGCGTTAGAACTTCGAACCGGCCAGCAGTTGGTGCTGACCCCGCAACTGCAACAATCCTTGCGCTTGTTACAGTGTTCTGCGTTGGATCTCCAGGCAGAACTGGCACAGGTGTTGCAGGACAACCCCATGCTTGAACTTGTCGATAATAACCAAATATCTGAAGATAGTACAAATGCAAGCGAAAATGATGCCGAGCTTTTACAACAGGACTGGGCATCGCAGCCGGGTCAGAAATCGCGCGATGACGAGTATTTTCAACCCGAAACGGCGGTAGGACTGTCACTTTCAGAGCATCTGCGCGAGCAGTTGCGGCTGACCCACGCATCGGAACGGGATGTTAGCCTGGCCGAATACCTGATCGAGGAACTGGACGATAACGGGTATCTGATGTCCAGCCTGCAGGAAATTGTAACGTTGTTTTCCGAAGAAGCCGATGTAAGTGAAGACGATCTGGCGGTTGCCCTGCGCCTGCTGCAATCGTGTGATCCGGCCGGCGTGGGTGCCCGCACGCTCTCCGAATGCCTGCTGCTGCAATTGAATGTTACTTCCCTGGCCAACCCGCCCGAGCCCGAGGTGCTGGCTTGCGCCCGACTTATTTGCGAGCACGGGCTGGAGGCGCTGGGACGAGCCGATATGGCGCAACTGCGGTCCGTTACTGGTGCCGATATTGATCGAATCCGGCAGGCCCATGCCCTGATCCGGCAACTGGATCCACGCCCCGGCAAGCAGTTCAGCACGCCCACGGCCGATTATGCCGTGCCCGATGTCCTGGTGCGCAAGATAAAAGGGGAGTGGGTCCTGACCATCAACCAGACGGTCATGCCATCGCTGCGTATCAGCGAAGGGTACGAAAGCATGATTCGTCGTCTGGGCAAAGAGGCCGGCTCGGGAATGAGCGAGCAACTGGCCGCAGCCAAGGGATTCATGCGCCAGGTCAGCCAGCGCTTTACGACGATCCTGGATGTCTCGCGCGCCATTATGGACAAGCAGCGCGACTTTCTTGAATACGGCATGGCACGCCTGCAGCCTTTGACCCTGCGCGATGTGGCCGATGCGGTAGGCATGCATGAGTCAACCATCTCTCGGGCCACGACGCAGAAGTTTATCGCGACGCCACATGGGGTATTTGAACTAAAACGGTTTTTTGGCTCCGGCGTGGCTACAGACAGTGGCGAAAATGCATCGGCAACAGCGGTGCAGATCCGCATTCGCAATTACATTCAGGCTGAGCCTGAAGGCAAGCCGCTATCGGACAGTCGCCTGACCGACCTGTTGGCTCAGGAGGGTATTACCATCGCGCGTCGCACGGTGGCTAAATACCGTGAAGTCCTGGGCATTCCATCGGCTTCGCTGCGCAAGGCGCGGGCCAGTCTTAATCACGAATAGCGACGCACAAGGACGCGTCCACCCGCTGCGGCCGCAGATAAGGTTGATCAGAGGCCGTTGGCGGCCAGTTGTGGGCACTGCCGGCGCACCGCCCCCCGGCTGCAGGCCGCCCACATGCCCGCCCACTGGCAGCCGCTTGCGTGCCATTGCTGCTAGATCTAAAAAATTGCAGTAACACCCTGAAAGAAAGGGAATGTTGGACATTTTCACAAAATCGGGCACGGCGCTTGCAACTTTTTTTGCCTTAGATGATAATAACTATCATGTATATTTGCATTTGTAATGCCGTCACTGAAGACGCCGTTGTCAGCGCCATTTCCCAGGGCGCCAGCACGCTGAGTGACCTGCAACGAGAACTGGGCGTCGCCACCAATTGCGGGTGTTGCGCACAAATGGCCTGTAGCTATCTGGAGCGCGCAGCCTGTACCGGTGCGCCTGTTGCTCATGATGGGGCCAATGACCATTGCGGCAAAGAAAAATGTGATGCGCTGGCAACAGAATCTGTCGTACTCTGGCGTTCGGCCGCCTGATGGGCTGACGCTTGCAAAGCGCAAGTCACCATGCCATAAGGGTCACCACTTCAAAAGCCATAGCGACAAATATGCTAAAAGTCATAAGCCGCAATAACAAGCCGAAGATAATAAGCCGCAAATAACAGCCGCAAATAACAGCCGCAAATAATTAGTCTTAAATAATTAGTCTTAAATAACCATTCGCGGCCCGGCGCTTGGTTTCTCTGCACCAAAGCATTTTCAACCTCATGCTTGTAGTGCCACATTTGCAACATTCAACTGCGTTATAACTCTCGCAATATCACTTCTGCAGTTTCATTTGCGCCGTTTCATAAATGGCAAATTTACAGGTTGCAAACTTGTAAGCTGTAATATCACGATTGTCATATCACAGACCCATATTCACAAGCTCGACGGCACGCCATAGCGCCCGAAAAATGGCAAGCCAAATATCTGCCAACGCGTCCGCAATATCACATTCGTAATCTCGCTGTCATGAGTTCCCATCTAAACCCCGCTCATGGTTCAGATTGATTTTCATCTTGTAGAACTGAACGAGGATATATAGCTTCAGCGCAAAAGAAGCACATTCAATCTCGGGGGTGGATTCCTTGGGTCTAACTCAATCCCGCCATAAGCTCACAAAGCAGAGTGCGCGCTGCCTCGGTTGTTCGGGTAACAGGATACGCCGTGCTCCATACGATATTGATGCTACGGCTGACTTCTGGAGCGCAAAGCGGAATGTAGGTGATTCCATTTACCCCCGCGGGGGCGTCTCCCAGGTAAGGACGTATCGAATAAACCTTGTTCTGCCGCATGAGCATATTAATCAAATGGGTCGAATTTGTGCTCAGAACCGGCCTAACCTCACTGCCAATGCTGGTTGCTGCGTGATCGATCATTTGGCG
>JBOIGK010000712.1:0-3260 GCA_050742695.1 Advenella sp.
GGCAAGGTTTTTGATCGCATACGCAATGATGGCTATACCATTTCCCTCTCGGAGCGCGAGTCTGAAAGTGCAGCCATTGCGTGCCCGGTATTTGGCGTTGGACAAAAACTCGTCTGCTCCATTTCACTTGGCATGCCCATGTTTCGGTTTAATCGCGATGTCTTTGATCGAACCCTCCCACTGGTCATGCAAGCCTCGCAAACACTCAGTCAGGATCTGGGCGGCGCAACTGATATATTTACCCCGCCCTACGCCATTCCTGAAAACGTTACCTTTCCCAACTGATTTTTCACCGCTTCACTTTTGAGCACCTTGCTCCCGAGGGCCGTCAATTGCCAATTGCAATCTGGCGATCCTTTGCCACTGCGCGCCACTTCTCCAGCTCGCCGTGGATGTAGGCAGTCGCGGCAGCAACATCCATATCCGTGGGTTCGGTGGCTTCCCTGGCAAACAGATCGCGCATGGCCTGTCCGCTACTAACCTCACGTATTGCACTGTTATAAGCGTTGACAATGTCCTTGGGTGTACCTGCAGGGGCATACACGCCCCACCACACATCAACCGAATAGTCCGGAAGAACGCTGGCGATTGTTGGCAGATCAGGATAGAAGCGGGATGACTCAAGTGAAGTCACGGCCAATGGCCTGACTTCCTTGCTCTGCAGTGGCCCGCTGATGGACGCCGGGGTCGTGATCATGGCTTCCAGCCGTCCGCCAATCATGTCCGATGCTGCATTCGTGATGCCTTTGTACGGAACATGGACCATCTCCGAACCGGCCATGACATTGAGTAATTCGGAACTCATCTGACCAATCGAACCTATGCCGGCAGAACCGTAATTGATGCGTTCTTTATCCAGTTTCACTTTGGATACAAACTCCGATATATTTTGATAAGGGGTATCTTTGCCCACCACCAGCAGCATGGCTCCTCTTGCTGCCACGGCGACAGGTTCGAAATCCTTCTCGGCGTCATAGGGCAGTTTGTGATTGGTCGCGGCATTTGTCACAAAGGAGGTTGAACTGAAAAGCAGCGTGCCGCCATCCGGCTTTGCACGAGCCACATCCAACGCACCTATGGTGCCGCCGGCGCCCGGCTTGTTTTCTACGATGACGTTGACACCCAGTTTTTTTGACAGCTTTTCGGCCAGTGCGCGACCAAAAACATCATTGCTGGCACCCGGGGAAAATGGCACCACGATTTTCACCAATTTCGGCAGGGTAGGCGACGCAGCAGCCATGCCTCCTCCCACACAGAACAAGACAGCACAGAAAGCTGAAGCCAGCTTTATTTGCTTGAACATGATTTTGTCTCCATTTTTGTTTTTAGACATAATGTCTATTTTTAGTATAGAGACGAACTTTTGAAACTGTCAAGCACATTATGACAATTGTGAAGATGTGTTTTCGCTGCCACGAGAAGACGGCAATCCGCTTAGTTGAGCGAGATAACTGCTATTGATTCAGTGACTTATATGCGGCAAGCGCCGCTTCTCGAAATGCCTGCACCAGCCTGATGCGCGCCGATTTGCGCGACCAGACCAGACCGAAGCGACGTGGCGCACTCACTTCCGGCAAGGGTAATTTGATAATTTTCAGATCCCGTTTATACAGATTGGCCGAGTCAGGAATAATGGCAACGCCCAGATTCTGGTTGACCATCAAGGCGATGGATTCAATCGCGTTCAGCTCGAAGCGCTCAACCGGCACGATCGCCACGGCGCGCAAATACTGTTCAATCAGCTTGCCACTCCAGCTGTTATGGTCATAGCGAATGAAAGGCTGGGAACGCAACAACTGTGCCGGCTTTTTCCCGCGATGCACTTCAGATGCAAGCAACACAAACGGCTCTTCTCGGAGTAAAAGCCATTCCTGGGTTTTGGGCAAGGCATAAGGAGGCTCAATCGCGATGGCCGCGTCCAGGTTACCGTTTTCAATGTCACGATAAAAATCCGGCGATACACCGGGCTGCACCACCACATTCACTTCGGGATAGCGTCGCACCAGCAGGCTAAGGATATCAGGCAAAATACTGTTGAGCACGCTATTGCCGGCGCCGATTCTGAGCTCCCCGCGTATTTCATTTGAATTGGCCAGGCCTGGCAATGCATCTATTTCATTGATGATCAGCATCAGCCGATCGAGCAGGCGCAGGCCCGCTTCGGTCACATGCACGGTTTTCCCGGCGCGCGCCACCAATGTCACGCCAATCTCTTTTTCCAGAGACGCAATTTGCTGCGCCACCGTCCCGTGTGTCACATTCAGTTTTCTGGCTGCCTGGGCCATGGAGCCAAGCTGATGAACCAGAAGAAAGGTGCGGATAAAGTTTGTATTCATCATTGTTCCGCGGTCAGGGCGGTTGATACCGGCAGGCTTCTTTCAGCCTGCCGGGTACTGTTTTAACTATTTAGGCACGCAATGCTAAGTACGTGCCGAATGTTTATAGACGATACGCTGTGCACCATGTGATGCCAGCGCATGCCCTGCCAATATAGCAAAAGGCTGACAACAGCCAGCGGCCTTATTTCTTTTGTTTCTTGTACTGCTCGATCCATTGGTCAAACTGGGCAATTTCTTTTTTCTGGGCAGCAATGATCTCTTTGGCCATGGCCTGCAGTTGCGGATCTTTGCCTTTGTCCAGTTCCATCTGCGCCATATCCACCGCGCCTTGGTGATGAATTCGCATCATCACAGCAAAATCATAATCAGTATCGCCCGAGGCCTTTACTGAATCCATTTGCTGCTGCATGTTCATCATGGAGGCGTGCATATCCTTGGGCGCTTGGCCGGTATTCATATGCGCATGCCCACCAGCCTGGGCCTGAGCGACCATCGGCACGGCAAAACCGCTTATGGCAAGCGCTGCGACAACCAGGCCGCGAGCCGCGAAGGTTCGGGCAAAACAAGAGAGTGGGTGTTGGTGCATGATCATTCCTTTGAAACGGTTAAAAAATGTTCAACGTATAGACGGTATTGCGAAGCAGCACATGTGAAAATGCCCCGCTTTCACCCGACTAGTCTCGGGAGAAAGGTTGTCCGGAAAAATCCACGGTGACCAGATTGCCGTCCATGGGTCCCATGCCTGGAGAGTTGGCAGGCATGCCGGGTGCGGCTACACCTGGGACGGACCGTGTGGCAACCAGTTTGTCGACCACTGTTGCCGGCACATGCCCTTCGACGATCTGTCCGGTGGCCTCGAGCACTGCAGTATGGCAGGATTCAAGTGCAGCGGGCACCTTGAGTTTTTGCTTGATTGCAGAC
>JBOIGK010000713.1:0-4632 GCA_050742695.1 Advenella sp.
GTTATTGCCACCTCCAGAGCCGAATCTGTCCCGCATGACGCATGGCTGGCGCGCCGGGGCGAGCCGTCCGATCACTGGTTTGGCGTACACAACGGGCTGCTCAAGCTTGCCATCTACGACGAGTCCGGCAAAAGCTGTACTTTTTCCGGCGTCCCGCCGGGAGGCTGGTTTGGTGAAGGTAGTGTCATCAAACGCGAGCGGCGTAAATATGATGTGGTGGCCATCCAGCCGTCACTGGTGTTGTCCGTGCCGGGGCAAACCTTCGAAACGTTGTTGTCAAGCAGCCTGTCATTTTCGCATTTTGTGATTGGCCAGTTGAACGAGCGCATGGGCGAGTTCATCGCCTCGATCCAGAACCAGCGTCTGCTGCGCGCAGATGCGCGCGTGGCGCAATCACTCGCGCAATTGTTCAATCCAAAACTTTATCCATCAACCGATCTGGCATTAGATATATCACAGGAAGAATTGGGCTATTTGACGGGGTTGTCACGCCAGCGCGTTAACCGCGCTTTGCAGACCTTGCAGCAGCAGAAAATATTAATTCAGGCTTACAGCAAAATTCGGATTCTGGATCTGGAGCAATTGCGTTTATACGGCCTGGCTCCGGTGTGATTCGTATCGCTGCGGGCGCGTGACGGCCGGGTAACCTTTATTGATTGTCAAAAGGCGCTCACCGTGTCGTACAGAACGGCGCATGTTTGCGCCGGGTAACTGATTTGTGCAGATCAAAAACAGTGAGATCGACTCCTGCAAATTTATGCCAATTGTGATGCGGCCGAGCGCCACCACAGTTCATTGTCCAGGAACCAGTCAACCGTTTTGGCGATGCCGGCGTCAAACGGCTCGCTTGCTACAAAGCCCAGTTGCTGTTCAATTTTTGTCGGATCCATGGCGTAGCGCCGGTCATGTCCGGGGCGGTCCTGCACGTAGCGGATCAGCGATGCGCTATTGCCCGCCTGCGCCGCCGTTGCCAGCGCAAACTGCTGCCGCAACGGTGGTCGCGTCGCAAAGGCGTGGTCCATGATCTGACACAGTTTATGGATGAGTTGTATGTTGGTCAGCTCGCAACGGGCGCCGACATTCCAGGTGTCGCCCACCTGGTCTTGCATAAGGATCGCCTCTATCGCGCGAACATGATCCAATACGTAAAGCCAGTCACGGACCTGCAGGCCATCGCCAAAAACCGGAATAGCTTTATTGTGCAGGATGTTCGTCAGTGTCAGTGGGATGAGCTTTTCGGGATAGTGATAGGGCCCGTAATTGTTCGAACATCGGCTGATGGTGGTGGCCAGGCCGTAAGTCTGGTGGTAGGCCCGCACCAGATGGTCAGCAGCGGCCTTGCTGGCCGAGTACGGTGAGTTCGGTGCATAGGGCGTGTTTTCGGTAAACGCAGGCTGATCGGCCGCCAGGCTGCCGAAAATCTCGTCGGTACTGACGTGATGAAAGCGGTGCGGCAGCGCCGCTTGTTTGTGCAGCGCCGGCACCTCTATCCATACCTGGCGTGCCGCCTTGAGCAGGCTGTGGGTGCCGGTGATATTGGTCTGGATAAATGTGTCAGGCCCCTGGATAGACCGATCCACATGGCTTTCTGCCGCAAAATGCACGATGGTATCGACGCGGTGCTGTTTCAGTAACGCGATGACTTTGTCCGTATTGCAGATATTTCCGTGTACAAATGTGAAGTTGGCGTGGCGTTCAAGCCCGGCAAGGCTGCTGCGGTTGCCCGCGTAGGTCAGCGCGTCCAGCACCACCAGCGTATCGTCTGGATGCTGTCTGAGCCAGTAATGAACAAAGTTGGCGCCGATAAATCCGGCGCCACCGGTAACAAGCAAAGATGCCATCGCGTTCGGAACCATCATATGAAAGTTGCAATGGCTCATGATAACAGGACGGGTGTAAACAGCGAAGTCTGTCCAGGGCGACGGTGATGACTGATCCGTTATAATCTGCGCTGATGCAATCCATTGGGGCTTTGCCTGATACGCATGAAAACAGAACGCCTGGTTATTTCCGATGTCCTGCTGATCACTCCCGCAGTGCACCGCGACGAACGCGGCTATTTTCTGGAGGCCTACCGGCAGCAGGTGCTCGATGAGGCCCTGGGGTGCGCGTTGCACTTTATACAGGACAATGAATCGCAGTCGTCTTACGGCGTGGTGCGGGGCCTGCATTACCAGTTGCCGCCTTATGCCCAGAACAAGCTGGTGCGCGTGGTGGCCGGGCGCGTGCTTGATGTCATTGTGGATTTGCGCAAGAGCAGCGAGACCTTCGGGCAGTCCCTGCAAATTGAACTGGATGCGGTGCGCAAGCAATCGCTGTTTATCCCTGCCGGGTTTGCGCACGGTTTTGCCGTGCTCAGCGAACAGGCGATTGTTACCTATAAAACCGATGCAACCTATGCGCCCGATTACGAGCGTGGCCTGGCCTTTGATGACCCGCAACTGAACATTAACTGGCAGTTGCCGCGCGAGCATATGATACTGTCTGATAGGGATCGCCGTTTTCCTGTGTTTGCCGGTCTGCAGGACTTATACCCCTGAGTACAAAGGGTTTTATCATAAAATGACGTCATTCGATACATCAACGAGGTTTAAATGAATCCGATCCGTAAAGCTGTCTTTCCCGTCGCAGGCCTGGGCACCCGCTTTTTGCCGGCGACCAAGGCCATGCCTAAAGAGATGCTGCCCGTCGTGGATAAGCCACTGATCCAGTATGCAGTGGAAGAGGCAGTCAAGGCAGGCATTACCGATCTGATTTTTATTACCGGGCGGCACAAGCGCGCGATCGAGGATCATTTCGACTCCATGCCCGAGCTGGAGTCTGAACTGGAAGAAAAGGGCAAGCAGGAACTACTAAAGCAGGTGCGGCAGGTCATTCCGTCCAATGTCAATTGTATTTACATCCGCCAGTCGGCTCCGCTGGGTCTGGGGCACGCCGTGCTGTGCGCCGAACCGGTGGTGGGAAATGAACCGTTCGCGGTGTTGCTGGCTGATGACCTGATCGATTCGAACGTGCCGGTTACCCAGCAGTTGATTCAGGCCGCGCATGCCAATAACGGCAGCGTGCTTGGCATTCAGACCATCGCTCGCGAAGACGCCAATAAATACGGGATTATCGCGGGCAAATCGGTGTCATCCAATACGATCCAGGTGAACCAGATCGTTGAAAAACCTGCGCCGGCCGATGCCCCTTCGGACAAGGCGGTGGTGGGTCGCTATATTCTGGAACCAGAAATTTTTGAATACCTGCGTCACATCGGCAAAGGCGCCGGTGGCGAGATCCAGCTTACCGACGGCATTGCTGCCTTGCTCAAAAGCCGTAATGTATTTGGTTTTGCCTACGAAGGCACGCGTTACGATTGCGGCAGCAAGGCTGGTTTTTTTGCCGCCACGGTCGCGCTGGGCCAGAAATATCACGGCTTCAAGCTGTAATTAATTCCCGGCAAGGCATTCACGGCGGGCGGGTATACTGTCCCCGTGATTGCCTGTCAATGAACCAGCCCAGGCCACAACCTGCACGGTTCGCACACACCGAGCGCCTATGCGCCCCATGGCAGGCTGCAAGTGGTTTACTGACGGCCGGTCAGAATACGTGCCGCTTCAATTGAGAAGTACGTCAGGATGCCGTCGGCACCGGCGCGCTTGAAACACATCAGCGATTCCATCATGACCTTGTCGTGGTCCAGCCAGCCGTTTTGCGCGGCCGCCTTGATCATGGCGTACTCGCCGCTAACCTGATAGGCGTAGGTGGGCACGCGGAACGTGTCCTTGACGTCCCGCACGATGTCCAGATAGGGCATGCCAGGCTTGACCATGACCATATCGGCGCCTTCGCGGATATCCGCTGCAATTTCCCGCAGCGCCTCGTTGCGATTGGCCGGATCCATTTGGTAAGTCATTTTGTTGGATTTGCCCAGATTGGTGGCTGAGCCCACCGCATCGCGAAACGGCCCGTAGAAGGCGCTGGCGTATTTGGCCGAATAGGCCATGATACGTGTGTAGATCAGCTTTTCCTTTTCCAGGGCCTGCCGGAGGGCGCCGATACGGCCGTCCATCATATCGCTGGGCGCGACGTAGTCGGCACCAGCCCGAGCCTGGGTCAATGCCTGCTGCACCAGGATGTCGGTGGTCTCGTCATTCAACACATAACCGTTTTCATCCAGCACGCCATCCTGCCCGTGGCTGGTGTACGGATCCAGCGCCACATCGCACAAAATACCCAGCTCGGGGAATGCTTTTTTGAGCATGGCAATGGTGCGTGGAATCAGGCCGTCTTCATGCGTGGCGGCAATGCCGTCGGGTGTTTTCAGTGCCGGGTCGATAGAGGGAAACAACGCCATCACCGGAATGCCCAGCGAGACACAGGTCTCGGCCACTGCCAGCAGCGTGTCGGGGCTGTACCGGTTTACGCCGGGCATGGATGCCACTGCCTCGGTCACACCCGTGCCTTCCTTGATGAATACCGGGTAAATCAGATCATTAACGGTCAGGACGTTTTCCTGAACCAGCCGGCGAGAAAAGTCATCGCGACGGTTGCGGCGGGGGCGGGATGCCGGAAAATCGGCAGTGATAATTGAAGTCATGGTGTTATCCGTATTGCAGTCGGCACCGCAGGGGTGCAATGGAAAGGTGA
>JBOIGK010000714.1:0-5951 GCA_050742695.1 Advenella sp.
TTACCCCCGCCCGTGATCTAGCGCAGTGCCTGCCCCAGGCCGATCATATTGCCCTCGCTATCCTTGAACCACGCAGCTAACTCTCCCTTGCCGCCTTTACTGGCGTAGTTTCCGGCAATCTCTGCGATACCGTCGACAGTCTTCAATCCTGGTAAGTCATATGCTTCGAACACTACGCCTCGATCTCGCAGGACAGCGACTGCCGTTCTAAGATCGCTTACCTCAAAGCCCATTTGGGTGTGAGTACCAGACGCGCGGCCGCTGGAAGCGAACAGCCCGAAAGAAGTGCGTCCGCAGAAGTAAAGCAAGCCGCCGGGACGAGCCTCGTCCGGCTGCAGGCCGAGCTTTTCCAGATAGAATAATCGCGCCCTTTCCAGATCTTGTGCCGGAAGCCGGACCGCAACACTGCTGTATTCGAATCCGTTGGCATTGACTTGCATGCTGATTACCTCCCTGCACAAATAAACAGTTTTTATACTATTTGGCGCTTAACCCAAGTTTCCCGATGATATCACCCCACTCTTTCGTATCATTCCGGACTTCATCAATGAACGCTTGCTGCGTTTTCTTTTCTGTCGCCAGGCCTTGCTCCAATAGTTTAGCAACGACGACCGGATCGGAGATGGACTTGTTGACTACAGTATGAAGTTTATCCAGAACAGGTTGCGGCGTACCTTTAGGTGCAAAAATTCCGTACCACGGTTGATAAACGAAGTTATCGATACCTGCTTCCTTGAATGTTGGAATGTCAGATAGCGCCTCGGGGCGCTGCAATCCTGTCGTAGCGATAGCTCTTACTTGATTATTTTTAATCGCCCCTATAATTGCCGGAATCGTCATCAACATTGCCTGAATTCGTCCGCTTGTCAAGTCGGTAATTGCCGGGCCGGAACCTTTATAAGGGACGTGTACCATTTGCGTTTTTGTCACCGACTGTAAAAGCTCCATCGGTAAATGGCCCGCACTGCCGACGCCGCCGGATCCAAAGTTAATCTCGTTGGGATGCGCTTTGGCAAAGGCGATGAATTCCTGCAAGGTTTTGGCGGGAAAGCTATTGGGAACAACAAGAACATTGGGTGTGGAGCCGATAAAGGCGACGGGAACAATCTCTTTCTGCGGAATGCGCTTACCCTGGATCAGGGACTGGTTAAATGCGAAACCAATATGATCCAGCGAAATGGTGTATCCGTTTTTCGCTGCATTGGCAAGATAGTTTGCCGCAATAATGCCTCCGGCGCCGCCCTTGTTTTCAGGTACAACGCTGACTCCCATCACTTCAGACATCTTATTGCCAACGACGCGCGCGATAATGTCTGTTGACCCTCCCGGAGAAAACGGAATGACCAGGGAAACCGGCTGCGTCGGCCAATCCTGAGCCAGGACGGGATTGCTCAGTAACGTCATTACAGTTGCCATAATACATAGAAAATTTTTTTTTGCCTTCTCCGAAATATTCCTTTTTGCATCCATAGTCTAATCTCCTCCAGTTTCTATAACTTGACTACATTCAGGTATTTAATTTTTTGTTTCGTTCATGCTTGGATGGGACTGCACCTTGTTTTGCCGGCGAGTCATTCACAGAATAACCATAGGTAGCTGCAATTGCAACCACTATTTTTTGCGCCAGTACAGAACGTTGGATTTTCTGAATATTTCCGGTGGTTGACTGTTTTAGAAGTGACGAATGTCGCGCGCAGAATATTAGCGCCCACAGCTCATTTGCCCGCGGTTTGGTCCTGGAATCAAAGTGGTTGTAATTGCGGCAACTTATGTGTATTCTTCATGTCAGACTTTTCACGAACGCACGTGAAGCCACCTTCGGTTTACCGGGTCGGCTTGTGGTCTTGGCCAATAGGGTATTGGTGTTTGGCCAGACCAGGGTTGCACTGTTGACCGGCGGAATCCGCCTTCATTGATCTATTAATGCTGATAGTGGGTAAAAATGCCGGGATCTGCGCGAGGAGTGTTCTATTTTCAGGTTGTGGTCGTTGCTAAGAGCGACGCCGCGTTGTAATTTCGTTTTATATTCTATATATTGGATTTTCTGGATCGATTAGATCCTGCGACACTTTCATTTACCCTGCCTACCGCCAAAGTTTTATGCCTACTACAGAAACCAATACCATTGACAATCTTAAAACCCTGGGCTTTACAGAGTATGAAGCAAAGATTTATTTAGAAACTCTGTCGGCAGCTGGTGTCCCTAAAACCGCATACGAAATATCCAAGATGTCGGGTGTACCGCGATCCAATACCTATAGTGCGCTTGAGGTGCTGACAAAAAAAGGAGCGGTTTTGCCGGTTACCGAGAGTCCTACATGCTATATCGCCGCGAACCCGCGCGATATGCTTGAGTCGCTGGCCGCTCAGACTACCAAGACGTGTGATCGTGTCGCCACGGACCTTGAGCGTATCGCACCTCGTGTTGAGAATCAGTACGTCTGGATTCTGCGTGGGCAGGAAAGCATTGATGCTGAAATTGAAAAACTGTTGGCTTCATCCCGAGAATCAATATGGATTAAGGCATCCGATGTGGTGCTTCGCCGGTACGCTACTGCATTGAAAAAGGCTGCCAAAAAGAAAAACATGCGTGTCATGATCGTTTTGTTTGGAAAAGACACATCGGAGTTCGAATTCAACAAGAATTGCCAGGTCTATATCCACGAGAACGATGGTACTCGGATGGGAAGGGCAGACAATTTATTTACCATCGTTGTCGATTTCAACGAGATGATCGCTGTCAATTCCGGCCAGGAGTATACCGGCGCCCGGACAAGAAGCCAGACGATTGTCACAATGGCGGCCGCGCTGATCAGACACGATTACTACATGGCTGAAATATTCCAGAAGTTCGGCGACCAAATCACTGCCGAATTCGGGCGTTATCTGGCCAAGCTGCGCCTGAAAGCCTACACGCCTGACCAGATGGAATCGTTTCGCGAAAACACCGGATACACCTCGTCCCAGGAATGAACGACGTACCTGGCACGGTATTTAAAGTTCAATTTCCGCCGTCATGTTGAGGCGACCATCTTCTTGTCTTGCCCATGCCAGTATCTTGCCATCCTCAGTTTTTCGTCCTTCAATAAAAAAAGTCTGCTCACTGAAGATGGGTTTGACCGCTTTGAACGTAAATTTTTTGCAGCGGGGCGTGCCCAGGGCAACCAACGCGCGCGATAAAGCCAATGTGGCAATAAATTGTCCTTGAACGATGATGGATGGATACCCCTCTACATTTCGAGTGTAATCACCGTCATAGTGAATGCGGTGCCCGTTGAACGTAATAGCTGAGTACCGAAAGAGCTCCACTGCGTCCAAACGGGTCGGGTAGGACCACTGCGGCTTTTCATCAGCCAGCTGAGTGAAAATGCTGTCGTCGTAACGCTGATGGTCGCGATAAACAATGGTCTGTATCTCGTGCCGCAACAGTTGCTTGTCTTGCAGATACTTGTTATCTATTTCAAGAAAAACCAGTTCTCCGGATTTCCCGCTTTTTTGATCAACCGAGGCAATCGTTGACACTTTCTGGATGTTATCGCCAAGCTTGATGTCGCCAGTGAATGTGATGGCACTTTTCGCCCACATCCGTCGAGGTAGTGCAAGAGGGGGTATGAAGTCACCACGTTTCGGGTGCCCATCCACGTCGATCCTGGCCTGCTCTGTCGCAGGCACAAAATATAACCAATGAGCACATGGGTGGACCGCAGCGCCGGCATCGACGACATCGTATTGCAGTTGGGGTTCGATAAGACTTTTCAGGCCGTTCAGTGGCCACGCTTCGATAGTTTGCGTATCGCTTATTTGGCGCCCGATCCATTCACTTGCCTCAATCATGTTTTCCTCCGGAATAAACTTAAACGTTGTTGTTATTGCAACCACTATAGAATTTATGTATTATGGCTGTCAAGGCGTTTTGCGCGCGTATGCAACATTCACCAGTCAATAGGGAAGAGAGACAATGGCTATTATTGATATCAAAACTGAAATTACCGGCAATGTCTGGAAGATCCTTCTTCAGGTCGGCTCAAAAGTAGCGGAAGACGAGCCGTTGATGATTCTTGAATCCATGAAAATGGAGATACCTGTCGTGGCGGTAGAAAGCGGTGTTGTCCAGGAGATATTGGTAAAGGAAGGAGATACCGTTACCGAGGGTAGCGTTGTGGCCCGGATTAAAGATTAAGGAGTCGCGAATGTTGAAAAAGGTATTGATTGCCAATCGCGGGGAAATCGCTTGCCGCGTCATTAAAGCGTGCCGCAAGCTGGGGATCGGATCCGTGGCGGTTTATTCTGACGCCGATGCACACTCACCGCATGTGCGCATGGCAGACGAAAGTGTGCACATCGGCCCGGCCCGAAGCGCAGAAAGCTACCTGCAAGTGGTAAAAATATTGGCTGCTGCCCGGCAGACGGACGCGGACGGCATTCATCCGGGTTATGGATTTCTCTCTGAGAATGCGTCATTTGCCCAGGCTGTGATCGACGCGGGGATGACATGGGTAGGCCCCGAGCCACAATCGATTCGCAATATGGGTCATAAACAGAACGCACGCGAACTGGCGATCAGGGCCGGGGTTCCCGTTGTCCCTGGAAGTGGTCGATTGGACTCGAGCGATATGGCTTCCGTTACGCAGGAAGCTTCCCGCATTGGTTATCCCTTGCTGGTAAAGGCTGCCGCGGGCGGCGGAGGCATCGGCATGCGACAAGTGACCGAATGTGCGCAACTGGAAGCCGCTATTGGGGCAACGCAGTCGCAAGCGGAATCCGCGTTTGGTAATGGGGATATCTTTCTTGAAAAATATGTTGCCAAGGCCCGGCATGTAGAGGTTCAGGTATTCGGCTTTGGTAAAAAGGCAATTCATGTTTTCGATCGTGATTGTTCCTTGCAGCGGCGTTTCCAGAAAATTATTGAAGAGGCGCCAGCGCCCGATATTCCGTCCGATGTCCGGACTCGCATGCAAAGTGCTGCCGTTGCCCTTGCGGAGTCGGTACAGTACCAAGGGGCCGGTACCGTCGAATTTATCTTTGATGTAGACGCCCGAGACTTCTATTTCCTTGAAATGAACACCCGCATCCAGGTGGAGCACCCGGTTACCGAAATGATTACCGGACTGGACCTGGTTGCCATGCAACTGCTATATGCGGGCGGAAAGCTTGAGATGCTGCAGCAGCATGAGGTGGTGCAACAGGGGCACGCGATAGAATGCCGACTTTACGCCGAAAACCCCGACAAAAACTTTATGCCATCACCCGGCACGCTCACAAGATTTGAATTGCCGGATCCGGAAACGGGCATTCGGGTGGAAACGGGATATGAGCAAGGGAGTGAAATTACGCCGTTTTACGATCCGATGATAGCGAAAATCGTGGCGCACGGGGCCGATAGGCAAGAGGCCGTCGAGTCAATGATCGCGGCGCTGAGCAGCACCAGCATACAGGGGCTTCGTACGAATAAGGAATTTCTGATCGCGTGCCTGAAACACCCTGCGTTTAACATGCGGGCAGTGAGCACCCGGTTCGTCAATGAACATATCAACGAGTTGGTGGCGCCTGCCAAAGCCGCGTGACAAGGGGCAGGGCACACGACGCGTATTTAGTTCGTTGCCCGCCCCGCTACTGCGTCTGGTCGTATTCTTGCAAACGACGCTGTGCGATCTCCAGATGCAATCGTTCTACCATCGTCCCGTCAAGATTAATCACGCCTGAGCTGGCATGTTCAGGTCGATTGTAGGCATCGACAATCTTTTTCCACCATGAAATTTGCTCGGGGCTGGGGCTGAAGCACTGGTTCACCACATCGACCTGTGCTGGATGAATGATGGTTTTGCCGCTCATTCCCAATGCTTTTGCCATCTGTGATTCTGCTCTTAGCGCCTCTGTATCTTTGATATCGTTTAAGACGCCATCGATGACGGAGACGCCAAAAGATTTTGCGACCAGCATGACGTGGCTGA
>JBOIGK010000715.1:0-1280 GCA_050742695.1 Advenella sp.
GTATGTCAAGACGCTTGCAGAGCTGGCCCCGGTTTTCTTTACCGGGGTATTTTGGCTGGCGGTGGCGGCGGTTACGTTTTGTCTGAGCCTGGCCTCAAGGTTGCCGCATCGCACGGTGACCCTTGCCCTATCATTATCGGCAGGTATCAACCTGATGTCCTATCTGCTGGTGGCGAACGCCCCTTTTTTCCGGTACTACTACTGGAGTATCGTAGCGGACTCGCTCGCCATCTTTCTGCTTTTGCTCGGATTTTTCCGGCAACGCAGGCAAATGGCGTGACGTATGTCAGCAGATTGTAAGGTTTTAGATGCCTGCGCGAGGTGGCACTGGAGACTGAAACCTGCTGTAATCAGTACAGCCCCAATATTTGCTGCACTGCTCACGGGTTTTACGTTATCCAGGGGACATATTGTAAAATCCATCCCTGTCAGCGCTCAGGAAGCGCTTTGTGCGCCCGGCATTGCAAGTTGCAATGTTCGCACGGCGCCATTGCACTTGCGGCGCATATCTGCCTGCACTTTGTCTGTGGACGGGGCGTGAACAGATAAATAATTCCGCTGGCGGGCAACTGGCCTGCAGCGCCCATCGTCAGGCAATTCGGCACGACATATGGCGAATCTGGCTTTTTTTGGATGAGTTTACATTACATGTTTTTGTTCAATATTAATCGGGGTCTGGGCGATATCCGCGCGGGCCTTCAGCATCATCACATTTGGATGCTTTTGGCCTGGCTTGAAATCAAGCAGCGTTATAACCGGTCAAAAATCGGCCCATTCTGGCTGACCATCAGTATGGGCGTCATGGTTGCCGCATTGGGCGTCATCTACGGCGCACTGTTCAAGATGAATCTGCGCGATTACCTGCCGATGCTGGCTATCGGACTGGTGATCTGGTCTTTTATATCGCTGACCATTACCGATGGCTGCAATACCTATATTGCCTCGACCAATTATCTGAAGCAGATATCGCTGCCGCGATCCATTTTCATTCTGCAGACAATCTGGCGTAATCTGATCGTGATGGCGCACAACTTCGTGATTGTTGTATTGGTGCTGATCGGCTTTCAGATTTCGTTCTGGCACACCTTGCATTTGTTTGTCCTGGGCATGCTGTTGCTGCTGTGGAACCTGTGGTGGATCTGCACCGTAGCTTCTCTGGTTTGCGCCCGTTTTCGTGATGTCCCGCAGATTGTCATCAGTATTTTGCAGGTCATCTTTTATATCACGCCTATTCTGTTCAAAAAGGACATGCTGGACAAATACCCATGGATCATTGATTT
>JBOIGK010000716.1:0-3701 GCA_050742695.1 Advenella sp.
AAGGGCATTACGGTCAATATTGAAGCCGAAGGCGATGACGCCGATCAGGCGCTCGTCCAGATTCAGGCGCTGTTTGAAAATAAATTCGGCGAACCCGAATAAGGACAGCCCATTGGCCATTCTGGCAATGAGCGACAGTTGCACCTGAAAACAGGCACGTAAAAGTGCAAGGGACAAGACCATACACGATGACACATACCGAGCACGCACCAACAAGACAAAGTACTGTTTTTACCCTGCAGGGAAAAGGTGTTGTGCGCGGTTTTGCCATTGGTCGCGCGGTCGTGATGGGCGCCGCCACGCTTGAGGTGAGTCACTACCGGATTGCATCAGAAGATGTCCCGGCAGAATGCGCCAGGCTGGATCATGCGCTGAAAATTGTCTATGACATGTTGCAACACACTATTGACACGTTGCCTGCCGATGCGCCAAAGGAACTGGTTCCGCTGCTCACGGTTCACAGCTTGCTGGTGTCTGACCCGGAGTTGGCTGCGCAAACTAAAGAGCTGATTGCATCCCGCCAATATAATGCCGAATGGGCCTTGAGCACACAGGGTCAGATCGTGGCCGAGCAATTTGCGGTTATGGATGACGACTATATTCGTGAGCGCGTTGCCGATATTCATCAGGTGATTGAGCGAGTCATTCGTATCCTGGCCGGTTCGGGTGAATTGATGCTGCCAGATATGTCCAGCGAGATGGACATCAATTCGCTTATTGTGGTGGCTCACGATATTTCGCCGGGAGACATGCTAAAGCTGCGCGGTGGACGCTTTGCCGCTTTTGTTACCGATCTTGGCGGCCCGACATCGCACACGGCTATCGTAGCGCGCAGTATGAACGTGCCTGCGGTGGTGGGCCTGGGAAATGTCCGTAGTCTGGTGCACGACCGGGATATGCTGATTGTCGATGGCGAAAACGGACTGGTGTATGTCAATCCGACTCTGGAGATTCTGGCCTTCTATCAGGGCAAGCAGGAAGCCTTTATTCAGGAGCGGGCAGAACTGATACTGTCCAAAGATGAGCCGGCCATCACGCTGGACGGTAAACGCATTCGCCTTGAGGCGAATATCGAATTGCCTCATGAAGTGTCGCAGGCGCTGGACATGGGCGCCGATGGCATCGGGCTGTTTCGCAGCGAATTTCTATTTATGGGCAGGCAAATTCTGCCGACCGAAGAAGAACAGTTCGAGGCCTATGCGCACGTGTTGCGTGCCATGCCTGACAAGCCTGTGACGATTCGCACCCTGGATTTGGGGTCGGATAAAACGCTGGATGGTGAGGCGACGGTCGCGGTCAATCCTGCGCTGGGCCTGCGTGCAGTGCGCTATTGCCTGTCGCGTCCGGACCTTTTTGCGACTCAGCTGCGCGCACTGTTGCGCGCGTCAGTGCATGGCCGGCTCAGAATTCTGATTCCGATGCTCTCGCATATGCACGAGCTGCATGCCGTGCGCGACGCCATCGATTCGGCAAAAAAAGAGCTGAACGCCGCCGGCATGCAATATAGCGACAATATAGAACTGGGCGCCATGGTTGAAATTCCGGCCATCGCCATCGCCATTGAACCTTTTCTTAAATCGCTGGATTTTGTTTCCATCGGCACCAACGATCTGATTCAGTACACTCTGGCTATCGACCGGGTCGACAATGAAGTGTCCGACCTGTACGATCCTTTGCACCCGGCTGTGCTGCGGCTGATTTCGCAGACTATCCAGGCGGGAGAGCGCGTAGGCAAGAGTGTGGCCATATGCGGCGAAATGGCCGGGGATGCCCGCTACACCAAACTTCTGCTGGGGCTGGGTCTGAACGAGTTTTCCATGCATCCGCAGCAGCTGCTGGATGTCAAAAAACTGGTCAGAACATCGCACACCAATGCCTTGCGCACCAAGATCGCAACCGCGCTCAATCGCGCCGAGTCGATTGATTTGAACAGTCTGGGCATTTGATCCGTTCACGGTATTTGATTAGTCCAAAATTCTGATGCGTTCAGGTGGCTGATTGCTTCAGGTATCTGTTCGTGAGTGCTGCTGGTCTAGCTATGCGTTGCCGGAGCTGGGCACGAGCGAAGTAACCGCCCGCGATACCATCCATGATGGTCTCATTCAGATAACCACGCTTTGCCAGGGTATCCAAATAGGATGTTCATGCGAGGTATTCACGCAGAACATTCAGGCAGGGCATTCAGGTAGTGCTCGCGGCTCACCCAGGCAAAGAAAAAGGACACCGTAGTGTCCTTTTTTTCTCATATTGCGACTATCTATTTTCACACACTGCCATTGCTACGGTTATGGCTAGAACTGCGCTGTTGAGGTCGCCAGCAAAGTCGACTGGCTTTGCTGGTTTTCCCGTTTGAGAGCGCCATACGCCTCTGGCAGTGTGCGCAATCCTGTTAAAGCCGCAATTTAATTGTGATAGCCTTGCTCGCCATGAGAGCTGATATCCAGACCTTGACGTTCTTCGTCTTTGTCTACGCGCAATCCGCCAGTGACCAGGCCCGCTATCTTAAGGGCAATGAAGCTTACAACGGCACTCCAGACGATTGCAATCACGATGCCTTCAATCTGGTTGAACAGCTGTCCGGGAATCATGCCTGCAGAATCCAGGCCCGGGCCGCCCATTGCTTTGGCATTGAACAGGCCCGTCAGGATGCCGCCGACGATACCACCGATGCCATGCACGCCGAAAACGTCCAGCGAGTCATCAGCCTTGAGCAGGCGCTTGAGACCGTTTACTCCCCAGACGCAGAACAGGCTGGTCACGGCACCGATAATCAGCGCGCCCATGGGGTCCACCAGACCTGCAGCAGGCGTTATACCCACCAGGCCGGCTACGGCACCAGAGGCACCACCCAGCAGGGAAGGCTGGCCCTTGAATTTCCACTCGGCCAGGACCCACACGACGATAGCAGCGGCCGTGGCCAGAAGCGTGTTGAATACCGCCAGCGCTGCCTGATTGTTGGCGCCCAGGGACGAACCACCATTGAAGCCGAACCAGCCTACCCACAGCATGGCCGCACCGATCATGGTCATGGGCAGGTTATGCGGCTGCATGGCTTCTTTGCCATAACCGATACGTGGCCCAACAACATAGGCGGCCACTAGCGCGGCTACACCGGCGTTGATATGCACCACAGTCCCGCCGGCAAAATCCAGCGCATCGCCGAACAGCAGGCCTTTTTCGGCCCAGATCATATGGGCCACAGGGATGTAGGAAAACGTGAACCATATTGCCATGAAAATAAGCACGGCGGAGAACTTGATGCGCTCTGCAAAGCCTCCCACGATCAGGGCGCAGGTGATGCCGGCGAAGGTAGCCTGGAAGGCAACGAATGTCAATTCGGGAATGGTGCCTGCCAGCGCATAGGAGTCTGCGGGCAAGTCAACCACGCCGGACAGGAAAGCCTTGGACAGATCGCCAAAGAGCGCATTCCCGCCAGAAAAGGCAAGGGAGTAACCATAGGCAAACCACAGAATCGTGATCAGGGCGAAGGTAACCAGGACCTGGCTCATCAGCGAGAGAATGTTCTTGCTGCGGACCAGGCCACCGTAAAACATGGCAAGACCGGGAACAACCATAAACAGCACGAGAATGGTGGACACGCTTACCCAGACTAAATCGGCGCTTTGCATTTTCAATTTCCTTTCAATACAGGTGATAGGGAGCGACGGGCTTACAGCGCCGCATTTCCGGTTTCGCCAGTG
>JBOIGK010000717.1:0-3627 GCA_050742695.1 Advenella sp.
GGGATGGATAATGCATCCGGCAAGGCCCAGGCCATTGCGGCGCTGCGCGAAGTCGGACTGCAGGGTCGGGAAAACGACTGGCCGCGCAGCCTCTCGGGAGGTCAGGCACAACGTGTCGCACTTGCCCGCGCCCTGGTTCGTGAACCCCGATTGCTCCTGCTGGATGAACCGTTTGCTGCCCTGGATGCCCTGACCCGCATCAAAATGCATGTGCTGGTCAAAGAACTGGTACAGCGCCACACCCCCGGCGTGCTGTTGGTCACGCACGATGTGGATGAAGCCATTGATCTGGCTGATCGTATCCTCGTGATGCGCAATGGGCGGATCGCGCAGAGCTATCAAACCCGCTCTTCAAGCCAGCAGACGCGCGCCTCCCTGCGCCTGGAACTATTGCAGGCGCTTGGGGTAGATATCTCGCAGTTGCAGGCCGCTGCCTGAAGCGCGGCGCCTCGCGCCCATCAATAAATCGCTAACCCGCCTGTGTGGCGGGCTTAGGGCTGCCTCGGCATTGCCCAGCATTATTTCATTTGAAATATTAATGAGTTAATTTTTTTATCTTCTTGCTCTTTATTCAGAGTAAACGTCGAATCGGAATACTTCATGAAACCCAGATTTTCCTCCTCAGAATTGAACACCAGAGACCTTGACACAACCGCGAGCAGTCCACAGCCAACGCATTCACCGTCCGCCGCCAAAGCGACTGAGCTGAACGCATCGGTGCTGTCTGCACCGGCTCTGGCCAGCACCACGCGCCGTCGGGTGCTTCTGGGAGCAGGCGGTCTGGGCGCCCTTTCTCTTGGCGCTTTGGGCGCAGGTGGACTACTGTTGCCGCAGGATGGGTTCGCCCAGGGTACCCGCAATACCGACACGGTGCGGGTCGGTTATGGCCGCGGCGGGCTGACCCTGGTCGCGCGCGAACGAGGTGAGTTCGAAAAGACCCTGGCTGCGCAGGATATCAAGGTGCAATGGGTGGGGCCTTTCCCCAACCATGCGCCCTCGCTCCAGGCAGTGGTGGGAGGCAGCGCAGATTTCGGGTTCTGGGGCAGCACCACGCCGGCGCTGGCGGCCATTATTGCCGGCTCCCCCCTTGTGTTTACGCAATTCAACGTCTACAACCCGCGCAGCACAGCCATTATTGTCAAGAAAGATTCGGGCATCAACTCGGTAAAAGATCTGGCAGGCAAGAAAGTGGCGGTCAATCGCTCCGGCCTGGGCGAATTCCTGCTGGTCGCTGCCCTGGAAAAACACGGCGTAGACCGCAAATCTGTTGAGGTGGTCTACCTGAACCCACCTGATGCGGCGCCCGCCTTTGGCCAGGGCAAGGTCGACGCCTGGTCCATGTGGTCTCCTGCCGTGGATATTGCACGTGTGAAATTTGATGCCAAAGATATTTTCTTTGAAGGCACCGATCTTGATTTTCTGATTGATTATTCCTCACTGGTTACGCTGCGCAAGTTTGCCACAGAGAATGGCGCCCTCGTACGCGCAGTAATCAATGCCTGGCTCGACGAAGGCAAATGGGTGGATGCCCATGCTCGGGAATCGGAAACCCTGGCGCAGAAAGAAGGCAACTACAGCGACCAGGTTCGCGACCACCTGATTGCCTACAACCGCCAGAACACCTTCTATGAAGCCGACGACCCGGCATTCCTGCATCAATTCCAGCGCGCGGCAGACTGGCTGGCTGAGCGCGCCATTCTTCCCAAGAAGATTACAGTCGCCGACCATGTTGTGCGCGTCTGATTGGGTAACCCCCTTCGACAAGGAAAAACCATGTCAGAAAAAAAAGCGATTCGCCTTGGCGTCAACGTCCTGGCCTCAGGCCGGCACGACGCCGCCTGGAAAACCCTGCCCAACCCGGCAACGATCTCGACAGATATCGATGAGTTCGTGAAGATTGCGCAAGTGGCTGAACGCGGCCTGATTGATGCGCTGTTCCTGGCAGACGGGCCGGGCGGGCTGGTGTCCGAAGCGTATAGCCGGCCATGGCGTGCCCTGGACCCCCTGACGCTGCATGCCGCGTTAAGCCAGGTGACGCAGCATATTGGCCTGGTCGTCACCACGACGACGCTGTTTGGACACCCCTACACCGTTGCCCGGCAAATTGCCTCGCTGGACCATATCAGCAAGGGACGCGCGGCATGGAACATTATTACCAGCCAGGCGCCTGTGGCCCAGGCGGCCTATGGTGTTGACCACGCGTTCGGGCAGGAAGATCGCTATCAGCGCGCCCGTGAATTCGTGCAGATCGTCACCGGCCTGTGGGACTCGTTCCCCGGCGAAGCGGTCATTGCCGATGCCCAGCGAAATGTCTTCGTGGACAAGCAGTTGCTGCGCCCGATTGACGTGCAGGGCACGCATTTTCGCAGCGCTGGAGCGCTTTCGACGCCCGTATCGCCGCAAGGCCGGCCAGTCATTTTCCAGGCCGGGCAATCCGAGGACAGCAAGGCCTTTGGCGCGCGCTGGGCCGATGCCCTGTTTACCGGTCAGCGCATCCTGGAGAACGGGCAAAAATTTTATGCCGATGTGAAGGCACTGGCCAGAGGCTTTGGGCGTAACCCAGACCAGTTATTGGTGATGCCAGGCTTATTCCCCATTCTTGGGAGTACCGAAGCGGAAGCGAATCGACACAAGGATGAGCTGGACGAACAACTGGACCATGAAGGCTTGCGCCGCGAACTGGCCCGGCACCTTGCGCTGGACCCGGACGATCTGCCTTTTGACCAGCCCCTGCCCTACGACAAAATCGACGCTGCAGAGCCGAACGTGCCCATCGCATCGCGCTGGCATCGCCGCGAAATTCTTAACGAAGCACGGCTGCGCAACTGGACGGTGCGCCAGGCGGTACGCGGCAACCTGGTGGGTGGCCACCGCGTCATTGTAGGTACGCCCGAGCAGGTGGCGCAGGACATTATTCACTGGATCGATCATCAGGCGGCCGATGGGTTCAACCTGAACATTGATGTGCAGACCAGCGGCCTGGAAGACGTGGTGAACCACCTTATTCCCGAGCTGCAAAAGGCGGGGCGCTATCGCCGCGAATATGAGGGCTCGACATTGCGCGAGAATCTGGGACTGGCCCACGCTCACGCTGACAGTACCAACGCAAACACCAACAGCGGCGCTTTTGCGGACTCAAGTGAAGCAGCGCGCGCAACCGAGTCAGTCGCAACATAAGCTTTGGGATATTGTCTAATATGAATGATGAAAACAGACAGGAAATGGCCGCCCTGCTTGCGGCCCAGCAATCGCGCGTTGCGCAGATTCAGGATGCACTGCTTGATTGGCACGAGGTAACAAAGCGACTGGGCTACGTTGCACTTTTCGAACAATTTGCGGCCACCGCGGCGCAACGCGATGTGCAGCACCGGTTGGCCCGCGACGAAGCTGTGCAGATCAAAGCGCAGGGATTCGGTGCGTTGCGACTTGCGCAGGACAACGGCGGCGCAGGCGTTACGCTACCGGAACTGTTCTTTGTGGTGCGCGACCTGGCCCGTGCCGATCCGAACATTGCCCATATTTTCCGCAATCATTTCTTTGCCGTCGAACAGCATCTTGCCTCACCCGACACCGCTTTCGCGCGTCGCTTGCTGCCCCAAGTTGCCCAGGGTAAAACGCTGGGCGTGG
>JBOIGK010000718.1:0-2497 GCA_050742695.1 Advenella sp.
GAATGAAGAGCGTGATTATAAGGTGCTTAACAATTCGCGGGATGTGCTCGGCGGACTATTCAAACAGATTTATGGCCTGAACAATACGCAATTGCAAAAGGTCTTCCCTTCTTCAAAAGTGTCGGCAATCGAGCTGGTCTGACCGCGTGCCGGGTGCGGTGGATCGGGTGCGTACCTGTGCCGCGATTGATGATGAAGCGGCACAGACAAGTAGCGGATCTGAACCGACTTTGCTGCAATCGTCTGGTCAGCAGCCATGATCATGCGGGCCTGGTGATGGTGTCTATACATACAAATGAAATACCAGCGCGATACAATGAAAAAACATTGCGGAAATGTATATGACCATTCCAACTTGCGGGCGCGTGCTGTCCGTGGCCAAAGACAATACACATCGCTTTTCCAAGACTGCCACATCAGAACTATGTATTGTGGCTGGCCTGGGTGTTCAGGGCGATGCGCATTCGGGTGTCACGGTCAAACATCGATCAAGGGTTGCAGCAGATCCGACGCAGCCGAATTTGCGCCAGGTGCATCTTATACAGGCCGAACTCTTTGAAGAACTCAAAAGCAAGGGCTTTAATGTGGGGGCCGCTGATCTGGGTGAAAATATCACCACTGAAGGCATTGATCTGCTGTCGTTACCCAAGGGCGCCTTGCTCAGGATTGGAGACAATGCCCTTTTGCAGGTAACGGGCCTTCGCAACCCATGCGTGCAAATAGACCGGTTTCAGCCGGGCCTGCTCAAGGCGGTGTTGCTGCGTCAGCCCAATGGAAAATTGATCCGCAAAGCCGGTATTATGACGATTGTGATAGCAGGGGGGACGGTTCGCGCGGGAGACCCGATTCATGTTCAATTGCCTGCGCCTCCCTACATGCCGCTGGAGCGGGTGTAGGCGCGCAGTTTTTTTTGCCGCCTGCTTCTGATAAACAGGTTGGCTGCCAGGTCTATTGCCGTTTTTTTTAGCCGGAAATGATGCCCAGGTGCTTGTCACCGTAAATGTCTTTTACCTGGGCAATCACGACTTTATATCCGTTTAGCCATTTGGCCTGGGCGGCTTTTGCCTGGCGATGTACGGGATCATGAATGAGTTTTTCCAGTGCCTGCAGCGACGCCCAGTAATATACGTTGGAAACCAGGCCGGTAGCAGGATTCTCCCACGCCTCCTCGCCTAAATAGCCATCTATATTGCGTGCTATTTCAGCAATGGTTTTGTCCAGGCTGTGAAACTCTTGGTCAAACTGTTTCTTTGAGAAAATAAAGGTAGATGAGTACATTGAGAGAAGCGTCGGTGCATAAGTGTGCGTTCAGATTCTAGCATCACTGAATGCGCAGCGCATACCGTTTTCTGGGCAAATGTTGGTGCGCCGGTAACCGAACCGGGGTGATGGGAAAGCGACGCGCCACCCTGGCGCATGCAGTTGCGTCGGATTATCGTTAAAGTCATTTAAATATATGATAAATAACGTATTTTTGTTATAATGTAATGGTTGTTATTTCAATGTTTAAGGGTCTTTAATGGACGTGCAGTCAGAAGAGTTCCGGCAGGAAATGAAATCCGAAATTGGCTCGCTGGCCCTGGAAGGGCTTACCCCAGATGCGCAAGCGCTGGCTGACCTGGAGCTTGTCATGCAGGGCAAGTTGACTATTGAACAGGCAAAGCAGAACGTGTTTGACCGGATCAGGAATGGCAAAGTATAGCAGCAGCCCCGATTCATACGTCTATCCGGGTACAGATGTTCTAATCAACAAAGAGAGCATTAAAGACGCTGCGACACTGGACATGGCCGAATCCAATAGCTATCTGTTTGCTTCGGCAGCCTTGAAGGAACACCCAGTCAACGGTCACTTCGACTTTAATCATTTGCAGCAAATACATCAGCGGCTTTTCGGCGATTTATACCAATGGGCAGGCAAGGTCAGGACAGTGGATATTTCCAAAGGGACGTCCAGATTTGCTAATCATCAATTCATTGAAGAATCAGCCAGGCGATTATTGCGCCAGCTCCAGAGCGAAAATTACTTGCGGGACCAACCGGCCGACACGATAAGCGAAAGGGCTGCATATTATCTTGGCGAACTGAATGCCATCCACCCTTTCAGGGACGGTAACGGCAGAGCTACCAGACATTTTATCGGCCAGCTTGTCAAGGAGGCTGGGTATGTGATCCAGTGGGAAAACATCAACCAGAAGCAAATGACCCATGCCGCCATTTTGTCTTTCCATGGCGACGCGAGCGAACTGGCTCGGCTGATAAAAAACAATTTGAAAGCGTTGGCAGTGAAAAAATAAGTACGCGGGCTGTGCTGTTTATGCCAATTGTGATGCGGCCGAGCGCCACCACGGTTCATTGTCCAAAAACCAGTCTACGGTCTTGATGATACCGGCGTCAAACGGCTCGCTGGCGACAAAGCCCAGTTCCTGTTCAATTTTTGTCGTATCCATGGCGTAGCGCCGGTCATGTCCGGGGCGATCCTGCACGTAGCGGATCAGCG
>JBOIGK010000719.1:0-7027 GCA_050742695.1 Advenella sp.
GCGCATATCCACGTGGGAAACCGCTATCGTGCTGTGTGGAACATTGGGCGGCACCCATAAGGCGCGCAGCGGCGGCAGCAGCCAATACCCCTTGTCGGTGCTTACGCGGATCACACCGCGCGATGCAAAAAGCAGCTGCGCGCGCCGATGCGAATGCGTCGCCGATCCTGTACCGGCCGCAAATTCCTTGGACATGGCGGCCACGGCCGGGGCAATGTTCTGATAATCTTCTGCGTTGATGCTTCTGGGAAGCGGATGCATCGCTGTCACTTTCTCGACGAAAATTGGCACTTTCAATAATTCTAGCACGGCTACACTTATCGATTGCGAATGTCATATATGTGTTGAATGCAATGTCGATAGAATCCACCGCCATACGCCCCTCTCAGCCAGAAAACAGCACCGCGTTCAAAGTGCTTGGCGCGATCAGTGTCGCTCATATGATGAATGACATGATCCAGTCCATCCTGCTGGCCATTTACCCGATGCTCAAGGATGACTTCAGCCTGAGTTTTGGGCAAATCGGCCTGATCACGCTGGTCTATCAGATTACCGCTTCACTGCTGCAACCCCTTATCGGCCATTACACCGACAAGCATCCGCAACCCTATTCGCTGACCATCGGCATGGGCTCAACGCTGCTGGGCTTGCTCCTGCTGTCGGTCGCGCCTTCCTTTCCGTTTCTGCTGCTGGCCGCCGTTCTGGTGGGCACCGGTTCGTCGGTATTTCATCCGGAATCGTCCCGCATTGCCCGTATGGCCTCGGGCGGGCAACATGGCCTGGCGCAATCGTTGTTCCAGGTTGGCGGCAATGTCGGCTCTGCACTGGGCCCCCTGTTTGCTGCGCTGATCATCCTGCCTCATGGTCAGGGTAGCGTTGCCTGGTTTTCACTGGCCGCTCTGTTGGCCATGGTGGTGTTGCTGCAGATCGGACGCTGGTATGAGCGCAACCGTGGCCTGCTTGTCCTGCGTACCAAACGCTCGGCCAATGCGATTGAACTGCCGCGCAATAAAATCATTGCGGCGCTGGCTGTCCTCGGCGTGCTGATTTTCTCGAAATATTTCTACATGGCTTCCATGAGCAGCTACCTGACCTTTTATTTGATGGAAAAATTTGCCCTGTCGATACGCACGTCCCAGCTTTATTTATTCATTTTTCTTGCGGCAGTGGCCGTCGGCACTATCGTAGGCGGCCCGATCGGCGATCGCATCGGCCGCAAGCGGGTCATCTGGGCGTCCATTCTGGGTGTCGCCCCCTTTACCCTGTTGCTGCCGCACGCCAATCTGTTCTGGACCGGCATCCTCATTGTCATTATCGGTCTGATTTTGGCATCGGCGTTTTCCGCCATTGTGGTCTATGCCCAGGAACTGGTGCCCGGTAAAACCGGCATGATTGCCGGTCTGTTCTTCGGCTTCGCGTTTGGCATGGGCGGCGTCGGTGCTGCAGCGCTGGGACATCTGGCAGACACCACAAGCATCTCCTATGTGTACAGCGTTTGCGCCTATCTGCCGCTACTGGGTATTGTCGCCGCACTGTTGCCGGATACAGAAATCAAGCCCGTACCCGCAGGCACGCCGACGTGATTGGCACAGGGTTACACCTTGGCTGCGGCGGGCTGCACCCCGGACGTACCGGTCCATACGGTCCGGATCAGTGAAATCAGCGCGACGACAATCGGATCGACAATATTGTTCTGTGATGCGACAAACCCAAGCGTGGCATCAAGCTGGGTGTGCCCCCAGACGGTAAATTCCCGGCGCCCCGCTCCGGCGATGGCGATATCCTCCCGGATCAACGCGCAGCCCGCACCCGCACGCACCAATACGTCTGCATTGGCCATGTCCGCGTTCTGCATCACAATCCTGGGCGCCAGGCCATGTCGCTCAAACAGTGCACGCAACATCAAATGGGTATGCGATCCGGGACTGCCGTCCAGCCAAGGCAACTGGGCCAGCTCTTTCCAGCCCGCATGCCTGAGATCATCGGCCATATCATTCGGCATCACAATACGATAGCGTACTGTCCTGAGCGCCATCCAGAAAAGATCCGGCAAGGGGTGCGTCGCGATGACCATCGCCATCATCAACTTGCCTGACCGGATCTGCTCTATCAGTTCTTCCGAAGGATGAATGACCGTCTTGAGTTCGATCAGCGGCAGCGAACGCACAACCGCAGACACCAGTTCGCCGAGTCTGAGAAACTGTGCGTGCTCTCCGGGAATGCCCAGTACCATTTCGCCTTGCAGCTCTCCCTGGAACTGTTGCGCCTGGGATTTGAGTTGCGCGCTGGTATTGAGCAATTGCTCAGCCGTCGGAAACAAACGGCTCCCTGCCTTGGAAAGCACCAGCTTGCCGGACGTGCGTTCGAACAACGCCACGCCCAAATCCTGCTCCAGCGCCTTGATCTGACCG
Organism: Advenella sp.; assembly: GCA_050742695.1. GTDB lineage: Bacteria > Pseudomonadota > Gammaproteobacteria > Burkholderiales > Burkholderiaceae_B > Advenella. Next base: position 2,412 of record JBOIGK010000719.1, read on the forward strand.
GTAACAGCAGGCTGCGTCAGGGACAATGCTTCGGCCGCACGGGTCAGGTTGCCCAGGCGGGCAACGGTCACAAACGCGCGAATCTGATATATCTCCATTGTTCTCAGGCTGACAGCAAGCGAATCTGGGACGGTTCCAGCCCCAGCGCTACGGGTGCGCCGATCTGAAACTGGCTCAATCCGGCAAAATGCGACTGGTCGGCAGTCACGCGCTGCTCGCCCACCCGTACGGCATAGCGGACAAATTCACCCAGAAACTCGCGTTCCTCAACAACGCCAGGCAGCCAGAGGTAATGCGCATCGGCATTGCCGCCGGCGGCATCAATCCGCACCGAATGCGGCCGGAAGCTGGCAGCAAGACGATCTCCTTCCGGAATATCGTCATGGACAGGAATCGCCAGGTCACCAACCCCCTCCACACTCAGGGTCACGCCGGAATAATTGCGCGTGCGCACGGCCCCTTCGAGCACATTCATCGTTCCCACGAAGTTGGCAACAAACCGGTTAGCCGGAAAATCGAACAGTGTAGCCGGACTACCTGTCTGTTGAACAACCCCTTTGTCCAGCACCGCCATCCTGTCGGCTGTTGTCATGGCCTCCTCTTGGTCATGTGTCACAAAAATTGTTGTAATACCCAACCGTCGCTGCAGGGAAAGCAGCTCGCGCCGCATTTGCACCCGCAATTTCTTATCGAGATTGGACAACGGTTCATCCAGAAGCAACACTTGCGGCTCAATCACAATGGTACGCGCCAGGGCCACTCGCTGCTGTTGCCCCCCGGACAATTCATTTGGCCTGCGCCTTGCAAACGTGGACAAACTCACCAGCGCCAGTGCAGCTTCAACCCGTTCGCGGATCTCGGCTTTTGGCAGTCTACGCTCAACCAGGCCAAAAGCGACATTATCCCACACCGTCATGTGCGGCCATAGCGCATAGCTTTGGAACACCATGCCTATATTACGCCTGTGTGGAGGAATCGTACTGATGTCCTTTCCGTCGACCAGAAGCTGGCCGGCATTGTGCTGATTGAACCCGGCGATCAGCCTGAGCAAGGTGGATTTACCCGAGCCTGAGGGCCCGAGCAAGGCAAAGAACTCACCGGGTTCAATCAATATGTTGATATTTTTAAGTACTTCTGTATTGCCATAGGACAAGCGGATATCCCGGCATTCAACACTGACTTTCTTCATCTTTTCATTCCTGTTCGATTGCATGTAGCGAACGCGTACGCCGCGAGGCACGCTCTACAATTAAATGCGAGACATAGGTACCTACGGCAACAACCACGATGGCAAGCACACCGAGCGCTGCGCCGGGGCCCCTGCCGGATGCACTCTGCATAAACAGATAAATGCCATAGCTCATTGGCGCATCGCTATCGCGACTGACCAGCATGATGGTTGCCGACAGTTCTACCGCCGCAGTAATAAAGCTGGTGACAAAGCCCGCCAGCATTCCTCCTGCCATCAGCGGCACCACAACTCTGCGAATGATGCGATGCCGCCTTGCACCTACCGACGCGGCAGCTTCTTCAAGCGACACGTTGATCTGCTGCAAGGCAGCCACGCAGGCCCGCAGTGCATAGGGCAACCGTCGTACCGAATAGGCCAGCATAATGACAATCCAGGTCGATGTCAGTACTGTATCGGTGCCGGGAAGCTCCACGCCACGAAAGGTGCGCAAGTAGCCGATGGCCAGAACAATACCGGGGACGGCGAGGGCAGCGGATGCCAGCCAATCCAGCCAGCGCCGGGCGGGGATACGTGTTCTGAGAATAAGATAAGCAATCGCGGTTCCCAGAATGACATCAATCCCCGCTGCCAGGCCGCAGTACAGCAGGGTATTGACCATCATGTCATTCGAATTGCTGAATACCTCTGCGTAGTGACTCAGCGTGTAGCCGTCAGGCAAAGGCGCATAACTCCATACCGTGGCAAACGAAAGCAGCAGGACACCGATGTGCGGCGACAGCACCAGCAATAACACAAGTGCAATCCAGGCATAGGCCAGAACACTTTCCCAACGGCCCAGCTTGCGTTGCTGGATCGAGCTGCCGCCCTTTTGAAGGGTGGAATAATCTTTATTGCGCAGGACACTAGCTGACAACCACAGGGCGAGGATGGAAAAAACAATCATCAGGACGCTGATCACGTATCCCAGCGGATCGTCAATACCCACCTGGGTGATGCGCAGATACGCCTGTGGCGCCAGCATATTGGTAATGCCGAGAACCAGCGGCGTGCCCAGATCATCAAAAACCTTGACAAATACCAGCGAGGCGCCAGCCACATAGCCGGGCAATGCCAGCGGGAAAATAATCCGCCGAAACAGTCGCCAGCCACGAGAACCCAGATTGAGTGCCGCCTCTTCCATGGCACCGTCGATATTGCGCATCGCCACGGTCAGATTCAGAAGGATGAACGGGAAATAGTGCAGGGACTCCACGAAAATCACGCCATTGAGCCCATCCATGATCGGGATTGAGACGTCAAACCAGTCTTGCAGAAGCAAATTGACGGTACCTGACGTTCCAAACAGAAGTTGCAGCGCCACTGCGCCGACAAAAGGCGGCATGATGAGCGGCAACACACCCAATGTCTGGATGATCAATGCCCCACGAAACCGGAAGCGTACAGTCAGATACGCCAGTGGAATGGCAATCAGCGAGGAGAAAACCACTGACATAACCGAAACATACAGACTGTTGAAGAAGGATTCTTTCAACAAAGGCTGCTGAAAGAATGAGCCAAAATGACCCATTGTGAAGCTGCCATCGGCATTGGAGAATGCCGTATAAAATACATTTCCTACCGGAACGGCCAGAAACAGCAACAGGAATCCGAGTACGCCCAACGCCACCAGCGTTAGACCCGGGGGAAATTTCATATTATGTGTCGACATAAATCCATCGTCCGCCAGCCATCCGGATGCAATCCGGATGGCTCGTTATTGGAATGCAGCGTGCGCCTTACGACGAAGCAGCCTGCCTGGCCAGCTCTATCGCCTTGCGATAATTGGCCTCGGCTTCACTGTTCCACTGCCCCTGCAGTTTGGATAACGCCTGGCTCACACTGGCATCCTTCTTGTCACCCTGGAAAATTTTCTGCACAGCATCGGACACCGCCTCCTTATCGCTGATCAAAGGCGACCACGCGAGCTTTTTGGCTTCGTCCAGCAAGGCCTGGCCCTTATCGCTGGGTTTATCTGCCAGCTTGCTCTGTGCATCCAGAATCGCCCTGGTCGCGTTTTGCAGTTCCTTATGGCGGAAGGTGATGGTCTGATCGAACAGCGACTGCACGACAAAGTACCGCTGCTGGGAGAGCTCGGTATCAAAATGGACCTTACTTTTTTCTGCCAGCACCTGTGGATCGGGATAGCCCTCTGGAATATTGCTCATCTTGGCATAGGGCAATACGGGTAAACGGGAGATTTCCGGTTTCAACAGCAGGGCCTGCCCTTCTTCTGAGAGTGCAAAACGAATGAATTTTTTGCCTTCTTCGGTATTTTTCGCCGCTTTGATCAGCGCAATATTAGCCGGCACAATTGCCGTCTCGTCGGGATAGACAAACTCCACCGGAAATTTCGAAAACTTGCTTGAAAGACCAAAAAAATCAATCACCGGTCCGGCGCCAAACTGCCCGTTGTTCACGCCATCAGGCACGCCGAAAGATCGGTCAGTCAGTGTTTTGCTATTGCCGGCCATCCTGATAATCGTATTCCAGCCTTTATCCCATCCCTCGCCCTGAAGAATGGTTTCCACCGTCAGGTGCTGGGTACCGGAACGCGATGGCGAGGTCATGCCAACATTACCAAACCACTCGGGCTTGAGCAAATCATCCCAGGTCGTCGGCGGCGTCAGCTTCTTGGCTTTCAACAGCCGGGTATTGTACATAATGCCGTAACCGGCCAAAGCCTGACCGTAGAACAATCCGCCGGGATCATTGATCGGAAAGCTGCCTATTTTGTCCGGAACCTCGGGATTGGCAACGTCCGAGGCTTTTTCCAGCAAGCCTGCTGCACCAAGCACTTCAAACGCATCCGGGGCGCTGGCCCAGAAAACCTCGGGACGCCGGCCCTCGGCAGTCTCGCGAACATAGGCAATACCTGAAACGGTATTTTTATTGAGAATCTCAAGCTTGATGTCAGGATTTGCTTTTTCGAACGCTGATTTATACGCTTGTGTCAGCTCCTTCGGAAACGAAGTAATGACGGTAACCGTTCCAGCATATGTCGTGACCGACGCGGCCATCAAAATGGCCAGCAGACTACCCTGTCGCAATTTCATGATTGTCTCCTTGATATTATGTATTGTCATGAATTCGTAACAATATAAGCATTGGCAGGTCAGGTCTAATCATAATTTATGATGACCACCATAAATCTGCCGGTGCCTGGTCACGTTCGGCTGTTGGCTTCTCGTTGCTTTCTTTTATGCCTGCGGCCTGCCCAAATCCGGTTAACTGGGTACAATGAACTGTCTGCCCGCCTGCGCCTGACGCAGGCGTGGCCCTCTTCTATATACAAGGAAGCCGCTCATGAGTACTCTGCCCAAATTTGCAGCCAACGGATGGCGGCGTCTTGATAATGGCAACGTTCAGCATCTGTCTGGGCTGGAGT
>JBOIGK010000720.1:0-4147 GCA_050742695.1 Advenella sp.
GACCAGATAGGCCCAGTTTTCATCGTCGAGCTTGCAATTGCGCTCGGCGCGGGCAAACCGAATATGTTCGTGATCTAGGAAGCAGGTGGCGACTGACAGCATCGAGCCGATAGCGCCAAAAAACATGGCTGAAAAACTGACAGACCAGGTAATTAATGCGGTAAAAAGCCCGAAAATAATCAGGCCGATGACAAAGCCGCCATTGCTGAACAATGATTTGCCAGGTGGTTTGCCAGCAGGCGTCTCGTCAGGGGCGGCCTGCGCAGACTCGGACGGATGGGTGCCATAACGGTCAGTGTCAGGCTCATGAATAGGGTCGGACATCGTAAACTCCTTCGATATACTGAAATAACAGACCAAATGCAGATGTAGCAGTTGCGCTCGTCTTACCAAAGCTTACTAAATTACACCAGTTTGGTTTTGCATTCGGACAAACGGGTAATCGGCTAAAATAAAAATATACCAAAAAAGCGGGGCTGGTGGCGTCCATAATTTTTTCAAACGCTGGCAGCAAAGCATGTTTTTTTCGATTTTTGGGTAGAATACGAGGTTATTCTTAAATTATTTCATAAGTAAGGTCCACGAATGCAGCCAACGGTTGAAACTCTAGAAGGTCTGGAACGTAAGGTTAATCTGGTAATTTCCATTGACGACGTTGAAAAAGAAGTCAAAACCCAACTCTCCCGCGTTGCTCGCACCGCCAAAGTGCAGGGTTTTCGTCCCGGGAAAGCACCCGTTTCCGTTATTGAGCGCAGTCACGGCCCTGGCGTTCGTTACGACGTGATCAATCAGAAAGTGGGTCAGTTGTTTGACGAAGCTATTCGTGAAGCCAAACTGCGTGTTGCCGGTGCACCTTCCATTGAGCCCACAGAAGACAATTCCGCAGAGGGCCAGTTAAGCTTTGCTGCAAAATTTGAAGTTTATCCGGAAGTGTCAGTTCCCGATCTGGCTGCGCTCGAAGTCACGCGCTTTAATGCAGAGGTTGGCGAGCAGGAAGTGAACAATACCATCGACATTCTGCGCAAGCAGCGCGCCACGTTCAGTGCAGACGCGGCACGCGCTGCCGAAAAAGACGACCGTGTAACGGTTGATTTCGTCGGCAAGATCGACGGCGTAGAGTTCGAAGGCGGCAAGGCAGAAGACTTCCCGTTCCAATTGGGCCAGGGCCGTATGCTGCCCGAGTTCGAAGAGGCAGCAAGCGGTCTGAAAGCTGGCGAGAACAAAACATTCTCACTGACTTTCCCGGACGACTATCCTGGTAAAGAAGTGGCCGGCAAGACAGCTGAATTTACGATCACTGTAAAAGAAGTGGCCGTACCGGTCCTGCCTGAAGTCGATAGCGAATTTGCCAAATCACTGGGCCAGCCAGAAGGCGATACCGAAAAACTGCTGTCAGAAGTGCGCAGCAATATTGAGCGCGAAGTTAAAAACCGCACTCAGGCCCGCACCAAAAACAGCGTCATGGACGCATTGGCAAAAGCCGCCAGCTTCGATGTGCCAAAATCATTGGTAGACAATGATGTGCAAAGTCGCATTGCAGCCGCCCGTGAAGATCTCAAGCAACGTGGTATGCCCAACGCCGACACGATGGATATTCCAGCCGACGCGTTCAAGTCCGACTCCGAGCGTCGTGTTCGCCTGGGTCTGATTGTTGCCGAATTGGTCGACAGCGCCCAGCTACAGGTCACGCCGGAGCAGATTCGTACGCGTATTGAAGAGTTCGCACAGAACTACGAAAAACCTGAACAGGTCGTTACGTATTATCTGACCGATCGTCAGCGTCGCGCAGAAATTGAATCTGTGGTACTTGAAGATAACGTTGTTGACCATATCTTATCAAAAGCCAAGGTCACTGAAGAAAAAGTGCCGTTTGAAGAATTAATGGGAACTGTATAATGAACCGTTTTACCGACTTTTACGCGTCTGTCCACGGAGATGAGTCTGTGCGCCCCTCAGCGCTGGGCTATATTCCTATGGTTATTGAACAATCCGGGCGCGGAGAGCGGTCTTACGACATATACTCGCGCCTGCTCAAGGAGCGGGTTGTCTTTCTGGTCGGGCAGGTAAACGACCAGACAGCCAATCTTATTGTGGCGCAGATGTTGTTCCTTGAATCGGAAAATCCGGACAAGGACATTTCCCTGTATATTAATTCACCAGGTGGTGCGGTCTACGCCGGGCTGGGTATTTATGACACCATGCAATTTATCAAGCCCGACGTGTCAACGATGTGTACCGGGTTCGCTGCCAGCATGGGCGCCTTCCTGCTCAGCTCAGGTGCTAAGGGCAAACGCTTCAGCCTTCCCAATTCACGCATCATGATTCATCAGCCGCTGGGCGGCGCGCAAGGCCAGGCTTCCGATATTGAAATCCAGGCCAAGGAAATCCTGAGTTTGCGCGAGCGACTCAATCAGATTCTTGCGAAGAACACCGGCCAGCCTATTGAACGGATCCGCGAGCATACCGAGCGTGATAATTATATGGCAGCCGAAGATGCCCAGACTTACGGATTAATTGACAAAGTTCTGGCTACGCGGGCAGACGTTGCATAGTATTTGATATACTGTTTTCAAAGGTTTCGTGCAGGTCGACCTTTTAACGAGGGTCGACCTGTTTTTATCGGATTAATCAAATTACAGATATGGCAGATAAACCAAGTTCTACCGACGGCAAAAACCTGCATTGCTCGTTCTGCAACAAGCACCAGAACGAGGTCAAAAAGCTGATCTCGGGCCCTGGCAATATATTCATTTGTGATGAATGTATCGAGCTGTGCAACGAAATCATTCATGACAGTGCCCAGGATGAAGCTCGTGAGGCCATCAAGACAGAGTTGCCTTCGCCTGCCGAAATCAAGTCCTTTCTCGATCAGTATGTTATTGGTCAGGATCAGCCCAAGCGTAATCTGGCAGTAGCGGTGTATAACCACTACAAGCGCATACGCCACAGCGACCTGAACAAGAAAGATGATATCGAACTTGCCAAAAGCAATATCTTGCTGATCGGTCCTACCGGCTCGGGCAAGACGCTGCTCGCACAGACATTGGCCCGCATGCTGGACGTCCCATTCGTCATGGCCGATGCCACGACATTGACCGAAGCCGGTTATGTTGGCGAAGACGTTGAAAACATCGTGCAAAAACTGCTGCAAAATTGTAATTACGATGTGGACAAGGCTCAGCGCGCCATTGTTTATATTGACGAAATCGACAAAATTTCGCGCAAATCCGACAACCCGTCCATTACGCGGGATGTATCGGGAGAAGGCGTACAGCAGGCTTTGCTCAAACTGATCGAAGGCACGGTTGCTTCAGTGCCGCCTCAAGGCGGGCGCAAACACCCGAACCAGGATTTCGTTCAGGTTGATACCACCAATATCTTGTTTATCGTTGGTGGTGCGTTTGATGGGCTGGATAAGGTCATTCGCAATCGTACGGAAAAATCCGGCATCGGCTTTGGTGCGTCAGTGCAGGGTAAATCTGCCAAGGGCATCGGTGAAGTATTTGCCGAAGTTGAGCCTGAAGACATCATCAAGTTCGGTCTGATTCCAGAATTGGTAGGACGCCTGCCGGTTGTAGCGACACTGGAAGAGCTGGATGAAGCTGCACTTATTACGATTCTGACTGAACCGAAGAACGCGCTGGTCAAGCAATACCAGAAGCTGTTTGCGATGGAAGACGTGGAGCTGGAAGTGCGTCCTGCCGCATTGTCAGCCATTGCCTACAGGGCACTGAAACGCAAAACCGGTGCGCGCGGCCTTCGTTCCATTCTCGAGGCATCGCTCATGGATACCATGTTTGATTTACCGTCTCAGAGCAATGTCGTCAAAGTGGTGCTGGACGAAGCTGCCATTGAAGGATCAGGTTCCCCGATGCTGGTTTTCGCAGAAGACAAAGAAAACACAGCTTCGGAGAATAAAGAGAAAAAGCTCAAAGATGCTGCTGCCTGACGGGGTCAGGTTAGCCTGGGCAGGTCGCGCCAGGGTGCGAGCGGAGGGGGAATTTCCCTCTGCAACAATCGCAGCGCGACCTGCATAAAAACCGCCGGTATTTAATCCAGGCGACCTTGAAATTGCCCTCAGAGGCTCCATCTACAGCATAATTACTGTAGAAGTACAACGTTTTTCAAGGAATCAGCTTATGTCAGC
>JBOIGK010000721.1:0-5305 GCA_050742695.1 Advenella sp.
GTTTACTGCTGCTTGCCGGCGCACCGACCATTTTTGTTATCGTGCTTGCGCGTGCGCTTTTCGGAATGACAGCAGGTAACCTTTCGGCGGCGGCTGCCTATGTGGCAGATCATTCGGCCGCCCGGAACCGGCGGCAAGCCTTTGGAATTCTGACCGGCGGGGTGGGTGTAGGAGGTATGGTTGGTGCAGGGTTTTCGGGTCTTTTATCCACCACGTCATTGACCGTGCCGATCTATGCGGGCGTCGCTTTAATGCTTTTTTCTATGGCCGTGACTTACTGCTGGATGGACCGCGGGCGGGCGATACCTCGCCTTGAAGCCCAGACTGATCACGAAACAATGTCGTTTCGCGTAATCCTGGAATCACCTGCGGTCCGAATTCTGATCATCGTGATGCTATGCCATTTTTTTGCCTATGGCATGTATACCTCACAAATGCCGGTCTTTCTTGCTGATACATTCGTCTGAAACGGCCATGCCTTCGGGCACCGGGAACTGAGCTATATTATGATGGCCGACGGTGCGATCAATGTCCTGGTTCAACTTTTTCTGTTGGGCTGGTTGGGAAAATATTTCACCGAGCGCACCTTGATCGTTGTGATTTTTGCCCTGGTAGGCGCAGGCTTTCTGACTGCCGGCCTTGCCACTACGATCCCTTTTCTGGTTATTGCAATCGTCTTCGTAAGTGTCGGCGACGCTCTGGCAAAACCCACTTATCTTGCGGCGATGTCCGTTCACGTTCCTGCCCGGCGGCAAGGTGTGGTCTTTGGCGCCTCACAGGCACTGCTGGCGCTTACGGATGTTGTCTCACCCGTTCTGGGCGGTTTCATACTGGGGTATGCACTATACGGTGTCTGGATTGGTATTGCCTTGGCTGCCGCTCTGGTCGGAGCTGTATTGACGATTACCCGGCTGCCGACGGGCGCTACGTCGACATTGGCGCAGAGTGCAGCGATACGTGAGTAACAATACGAGGAACGTAAATATGAGAGATTAGTAAAGACAACCGCTTTTATCGTCGGGCTATACAGTTGCTGAATGAATGGAATTTAGTGAATGGGGTAGCGGTAAAACCGAAATATAATCAAACTTCGTTTGACACGAAAGCGCAATACAATGAATTATTGTACTGCGACATCAGGATCGCTATAAAAACTCTTAAAACAAGGAGTAATGCACAGAACGTACAGAATCAGCCAAATATCCTGGAATATGCAAGTTCCGAGCCTGTTCACATTTAAAACTGTAGCAAATTAATATCTAACGCAACAATTTTTTATCGATTAAACGATCGCATGGAAGCCTGAAAAATGACATTGCAAAAATCGGGAAAAATGACTTTGAGGCCGATGGAAAGAAGCGATTTGCGCTTTGTACATAGCATTAATAACGATGCAAAAATAATGCGCTATTGGTTCGAAGAACCCTTTGAGACATTTACAGAGTTAACACAATTGTACGATCAGCACGTGCATGACCAGCGCGAACGGCGGTTCATATGTGAGAATCCGGAAGGTGAAGCTATCGGCCTGGTCGAACTGGTCGAAATTAATCATATACACCGTCGTGGCGAATTCCAAATCGTTGTAGCACCCGACTGGCAGGGCCGTGGTTACGCCACAGAAGCGACTAGGCTTGCCGTCAATTATGCGTTCAAAGTACTGAATTTGCACAAGCTCTATTTGATTGTTGATGTAGATAACAAAAGCGCCGTGCACGTTTACAAGAAATGCGGATTTAAAACAGAAGGCGTTATGCCTGAAGAGTTTTTCAGCAACGGTACTTATCATGATGCCCTGCGCATGAGCATTTTTCAGCGCGATATACTTGATTGCGAACCGTGATCTGCCGGTGTGCCTCGATTCGTTCTTTCGCCGTCCGCGAGGGCCCGCACTTACTAAATTCATATCATCGCCGCCGTTTGTCGCAAGGCGTGGCCGATGCTTTTTGTCTGCCGGGCGTACGGGCTTTGGCGCATACATCGGGTAGGCCTAGTCGAAATATTCGCTTGGGTTTAGCTCAAAGATGGGTTGCTGTGTTTTCAATAATTGGAAAACTTAAGTAGCTTAACAAGGATTATCTATGTCGAAAGCGCAGTTGAATGACGATATATCAGTTCCGAAAAAATGGCTTCATGAATTTCCCGAAGCCGCAATTGAACGGCAGGCTATTGGAGAGTCGAGCGCTGATGTTTTCCGTATTTTCAATGACAAAGGGCCGGATCTGTTTCTGAAGTCAGAACCTATTAGTGAATACAGCGAATTGCCGAACGAGGCTGAACGCCTGAGATGGCTGAAACAGGCCGGTCTGCCTGGTCCTGCAGTACTTGATTACACGAAGGAAAATAATCGCTATTGGCTGCTAATGAGTGCTGTCGTCGGGTGTGACTTGGCTGGCGCAAAGGATCTGCCCGCGTTGCAGGTCATCCGCATCATGGCGTCAGCTTTGCGCGCCTTGCATAACGTGCCTGTTTCAGAATGCCCCTTTGATCACCGACTTGGGCAGCGCATAGATGTTGCCGGTAAACGTGTGGGTGCCGGGCTAGTTGACGAGTCCGATTTTGATGATAGCCGGCTAGGACGAAGTGCCTCGGAATTGTTTGCTGAGTTACTGTTGATGCATCCAACTCCTGAGGATCTGGTTGTCTGTCATGGAGACGCCTGTTTGCCAAATTTCATGGCCGACGAAAGCGGGTTTACCGGTTTCATTGACTGCGGTCGTCTGGGGATTAGTGACCGCTATCAAGACCTTGCGCTGGCAGTGCGAAGCATTGAACGTAATCTTGGTCCAGAGTGGGTGAAGCCTTTCTTTGAGAATTACGGTACAAAGCCGGATGAGGAACGGATTGAGTTCTACTGTTTGTTGGACGAATTCTTCTAATACATGGACCTATCGCGGCAAAGTAGTGGGACGTTGGTGGCAGGAATGGCAGCAGCACGGGCGCAGTTATGATTGTTGAAAACTGGACATGGTATGCGACCCTCGATACGCCAGATATGCTGCCGCGGCCAGGACCTGTATACCAATGGCGGTAGCAAAGAACATGTCTTGCATGGCGCCTGGTTGGCCATGAGTATTACTTTGCAGTAGGCCAAAGAAAGCAGGTGCGAAAGCATAGGTCCCCTGTGCGATGGCCACAGTCAAGGCTACAACTCTGGGCACATCCTCGGGGGCAAAATCCGATTGTGCAACCAGCGGTGGAATAGAGGTGGCATTGCCGATACCGGAGCCAAACAGCATGAGGCCAAGGGTAAGAAGCCAGACATTGTCCGTGCCAAAAAGAAGCAATGTTGCCGTGCCAAGCGCTTGAATCAAATAACCGCCAGCGGCCACGGTACGTCGGTTTCCAAATCGTAGAACAGCCCGCGCGGCTATAGCGCGGCCACCAATCGCACACGCCGTTCCCAGCCCCATGAGCCACCCCATTTGCTGGGCTCCGATTACAGGGGATAAAATATTGAACAAATGAGCCAGCAACCCGATCTGTGCAAAAAGGCCGATTGCCATTCCTGCAGATAGTGTGATGAAGGCCCAATGGCGCCAAAGCGCGGCGCCAGGCAGCGCCTGGCTGCTGCTTTGTTCGTAGCGCCGAGCTTGAGCAGTGTCAGAAACGTAACCATCAAGCGGCTGTCCTGTGTTGTCTGGCGTTTTCGTGAACACATAGTGGGCCAGCAACAGCACGATAATCGTTACTATTACGCCTACAATGCTTGCTGCGCCGGTAAAACCCAGCCAGCCGATCAATGCCACCCACAAGGGCGAGAAAATAACCCCTCCGATGCTGGCGCCGTTATACGCCTTGCTTAAAGCGACGGGACGATTCTTGTGATACCAGGCAGCAACAATCGTATTGACCGCAACAGCCCCCATCGTGACCCATCCGAGGCCGGTCAACGTGGCCGCCAAAAACAAATGCCACGGCTCGTAGGCAGTAGCCCAGCCAACGACGCCAATAGCGGTAAGAATGGCGCCGCATACTGTCGTTGCTGGTAATCCAACCCTGGTATATAGACGAGGCAGGTTGAGGATCACCAGTGTACCGACAAGAAAGTGCAAAGTGACTGCCAGTGAAATAAGGCTCAAGGGCCAGCTCGTGCGCTGGGCCACTTCTGCCAGATAGATTGGCGGGCCGTAGAACCCGACGCCCCAGCCCAAAATGGCCAGAAGAAAAGCAGCCCGTACAACCCAAACGCCAAAAAAACTGGACGTTTGTTTAGTCTGAGAAGAGCCCATATAGATCGTCCTTCGATTGCGGAAAACGCCGACTTTATGTTGAGAGAATATAAGTACATTATGACGATGCAGGGCACCAATTGCTACGGCGCAGACCGTACCATGGGGAGGGATAACTTTGTTAAAATCATAATATATTTCAGGAGCAAACCATGGTAAGCATCGCCTCCATTGCCCAAACGGCGTCGTTGATTGGTGACCTTGCCCGCGCCAGCATGCTTACCGCGCTGATGGATGGGCGTGCTCTGACCGCCACCGAGTTATCCCGTATCGCCGGCATTGCGCCGCAAACAGCCAGCGGGCACCTCACTCGCCTGGTCGAAGCAGGCCTGCTCGTCAGGGAACGCCAAGGCAGGCATCGCTATCACCGTCTGGCTTCGCCGGCGGTGGCTCATATGATCGAAAGCATCATGGCTTTGTCAGTTGATCCTGATGCGCAAGAAGGCCGGCCGCAATCTGCCGGCCCTGTGACTGGCCCGCGCGACAAGGCCCTGCGCTATGCACGCACATGCTACGACCACCTGGCCGGCCAATTGGCGGTCGAAATGACTGACCATCTCATTGAGTCTGGGTGCATCGAGCTATCCGGCGATGGGGGCGTATTGACCGATGAGGGTGATCGGTTTCTGCAATCACTGGGCGTAGACCTGGATTCTGCTCGCCATCGTGCGTCAAGCCGCGGAACAGGGCGTATGTTCTGTCGCCCTTGCCTGGACTGGAGTGCAAGACGCTTTCATATTGGTGGTGCGCTTGGGGCTGCAATATGCCAATGTTATCTGGACAAGGGTTGGATTCGGCGTGCTGCGGGCAGTCGCGCTGTTACCGTGACGCCCCATGGCCAGCGAGCGATTATGGATGCCTTTTCGCTTACAACGGTGAGTCTTTTCTAAACAGATAGCGGACATGGTATCAACAGAATGTAAAGACGCAGTGACCCGGTGTGTTGCTTGACTTTCTTTTGCTTAATGTGGCTTTAATTTTTCAAGCGGAAGCTGGATACATAGTTATCGCACATCTGCCGGGCCGATTTTGCTGCCTTGACCGGATAGTCACACATGACGTTGAATACGCTG
>JBOIGK010000722.1:0-4229 GCA_050742695.1 Advenella sp.
AATTACACATGTCATTGAAAACGTTTACGCTGAATAATGGCCAGACCATCCCCTCGCTGGGCTTTGGAACATGGGAACTGGACAAGGAAGAAATCTGTGTTCCCGCAGTTACCCAGGCCATCAAAACCGGTTATCGCGCCATTGATACGGCAGCCCGTTACATGAACGAAGCCTTTGTTGGAAAAGCACTGGCCGAATCGGAACTAAAACGCGAACACTACCATCTGACCACGAAAGTCTGGGTAACGGATTTCGGCTACGAACAAACCCTGCGCGCCTTTGATAAATCACTCAAGAAGCTGGGCCTGGATTACGTGGACCTGTATCTGTTGCACTGGCCGGTCGACGGCTTCAGGGAAAGTTGGAAGGCGCTGGAGAAACTGCAGGACGAAGGCCTGACCAAAGCCATCGGCGTATGCAATTTTGAAATCGACCATTTGCAGGCACTGGCGGCCAGCTCTAACAACAAGCCGGTATTGAATCAGGTGGAAACGCATCCCCTGTTTCAGCAGCGTGAGCTACTCAAGTATATGAACGAACAGGACATTCTGCTTGAAGCCTGGTCGCCGCTTGGACGGGGCGACGCTACGCTGCTGACCAATCCTGTTCTTCAGGAAATCGCCAAGTCCCACGGCAAGGATGTTGGCCAGGTCATTCTGCGTTGGCACTTGCAGCGCGGCTCACTGGCCATTCCACGCTCAAGCAAGCCAAGCCGTGTAGAAAGCAACTTCCAGATATACGATTTCGAATTAAGCGAAGAACAGATGGCGGCCATCAACGCCCTGGATACCAACCAGCGCAGCGCCGGTGACCCCAAGGATCCGGAATGGATCGCCAAGCTCATGAGTATGCCCATTCCCGATTGATACATACAACGACCTATACGTATATCACTAAGCATATGTAAAGAGCCACTTGAAGAAATGAAAGCGGCCCCAGCAAGCGTCTCCAGCAGTGGCCGCCCTTTTTCACCTCAGCGATCAGGGCGGCCACTGCTGTTTTGGCCTACACCGATGCACAGCCAGCACGGCCATTGATGGACCTGTCAGCACTATTTCATTCCCTGCTTACGACTGTCTGCTCCGGGACGCCCCCTTGTCTGCCACTGAACCCCGCGATCACGAGCGGCCAGCTGAAGCACAGCCACCGTATTAATTAGATAAACCGTCAACGAGCGCTGCACTTGCCAACCCGCAGGTGGCAAACATTGCCGGGCCCGTGCAAGTCGCGCCAGCCCTCCACAGATACAGTAATCATAGTTGCCATGGGCAAACCCTTATTTCAATTGTGTTGTATTCATTACGCAATGCGTATATTATTTACGCAATAAAGTAGCGCCCACGCAGCACCTATATTAATAACGGAGACAACATGCGCATTCGCACCTACCTGACATCCTGTTCGCTGGCCATTGTCGCCAGCAGCCTGGCCATGGCCCCTGCCCTGGCGCAATCGTTCCCCGACAAACCTATACGCTGGATCGTGCCCTATCCCGCCGGCGGTGGTTCGGATTTCCTGGCCCGCACCATCGGCCAGAGCCTGTCGGAAGATATCAAACAGTCTGTCGTGATCGACAACAAGCCCGGCGGCAACACCGCCATAGCGGCCAGCGACACGGCGCGTTCCGCTGCCGACGGGTACACAGTACTGTCAGCCGACAACGGAACCATGGTCTTTAATTCAGCGCTGTACAAAAAACTTTCCTATGATCCGGTCAAGGATCTGGCACCGGTTACCCTGCTTGGACGATTCCCAATGATTCTGGTAGTCAATCCGGCCAGCAATATCAAAAACCTGAAAGACTTTGTCGAGCACGTTAAAAGCAGCAACGGCAGCATCAACTATGGTTCGGCGGGTGCCGGCAGCCCACATCATCTGGCCATGGAGCTGTTTCAGACAGAAGCCGGCCTGAAAATGACCCATGTACCGTATCGCGGCGCAGCCCCTTCACTGACAGATCTTGCCGGCGGCCAGGTGCAGGCCATGATGGTCGATCTGGCAGCAGGCGCAGGTTTTCTGAAAGGCAAAAAAATACGTCCACTGGCTGTAGCCAGCGCCGAACGTTTGCCACAACTGCCTGACGTGCCCACCTTTGCCGAATCCGGTTATCCCAATGTAGAAGCGGCAGCGCTGGTTGGGATGGTGGCACCGGCAAAAACCCCTGCGGATATTCTTGCCAGCCTGAACAAAAGCGTTGTCGCCGCCTTGAACAAGCCGGCGACACACAAGAAACTGATCGAATTTGGCATCGAACCGGTGGGCGATACACCCGAGCAATACAGCAAGCTGCTTGAGGACGAACGCACGCGCTGGCACAAACTGATCAAAGACCTGAACATTACCCTGGACTGACCCGAGATACATCATGAATACCCAATCCACTTCGCAGTCAACGCAGGCGCAATGCCCCTATTCCGGTGCATATACCAATGCTGCCCCGGGCTGCCCGGTAAGCGCCCGCGCTGCGCAGTTCGATCCCTTCGAAGACGCCTACCAACAGGACCCGCCGGAGTATGTGAGATGGGCGCGTGAACAGGAACCGGTATTCTTCAGTCCCAAACTTGGGTACTGGGTGGTGACCCGTTACGAGGATATCAAACATATATTCCGTGACAACATCACCTTCAGCCCCTCTATTGCACTTGAAAAAATCACACCTACCGGCCCCGAAGCCAATGCCGTGCTGGAGTCCTACAATTACGGCATGAGCCGCACCCTGGTCAATGAAGACGAGCCGGCGCATATGCCGCGGCGCCGCCTGCTGATGGAGCCGTTTACCGTCGACGCATTAAAGCATCACGAACCCATGGTGCGCCAACTCACCCGCCAATATGTCGACCGCTTTATCAACGATGGCAAGGCAGATCTGGTCGAACAGATGCTGTGGGAAGTGCCGTTAACCGTCGCCCTGCATTTTCTTGGTGTTCCGGAAGAAGACATGGACACCCTGCGCAAGTATTCCATCGCGCATACCGTTAATACCTGGGGCCGCCCGAAGCCGGAAGAACAAGTTGCCGTCGCCCATGCGGTGGGCAACTTCTGGCAGTTGGCCGGTAAGATTCTGGAAAAGATGCGCAAGAACCCCGAGCAGCCCGGCTGGATGCAATACGGCATTCGCATGCAGCAATTGCATCCGGAAGTGGTGCCTGATTCCTACCTGCATTCCATGATGATGGCCGGCATTGTAGCTGCACATGAGACCACCGCCAACGCTTCTGCCAATGCCATCAAATTGCTGCTATCGCATCCCCATGTCTGGCAGGAAATCTGTGAAGATCCAAATCTGATTCCGAACGCAGTGGAAGAATGCCTGCGTCATAATGGGTCGGTAGCGGCATGGCGCAGACTCGCGACACGCGATGTGCAGATCGGTGCCATTCAGATTGCGGCAGGCTCAAAACTGCTGATCGTCAGTTCATCGGCCAATCATGACGAACGTCATTTTGCCGATGCCGATCTGCTGGACATCCGGCGTGAGAATGCCAGCGACCAGCTCACATTCGGCTATGGCTCGCATCAATGCATGGGCAAGAATCTGGCGCGAATGGAAATGCAGATTTTTCTTGAAGAGCTCACCTTGCGCCTGCCTCATTTGAAATTGTCGGAGCAGACATTTACCTATGTCCCCAACACCTCATTCCGGGGGCCGGAACATTTATGGGTGCACTGGGACCCTGCTGCCAATCCGGAACGCCATAACCCCGCTATTTTGGGCAGACAGCATCCGATCCGGCTTGGCGAGCCTTCCACCCATTCGCTATCGCGCCAGGTTGTGGTTCAGGAAACCGAGATGCTGACCGACGATATCATGCGAATCCGCCTGGCTGCGGCCGATGGCCAGACCCTGCCGCGCTGGACGCCTGGATCCCATATTGACCTGGTGTGCGGCGACCTGGGCATCTCGCGACAATATTCTCTTTGCGGCGATCCGGCAAATCCACAGGTTCTGGATATTGCCGTATTGCGCGAAGATGCCGGTCGCGGCGGCTCGGCATGGGTGCATCAGCATGTCCGTGGCGGCATACCCTTGCATATTCGTGGGCCGCGCAATCACTTTCATTTCGATGAGCAGGCCAAAAAGGCCATCTTCATTGCCGGCGGAATCGGCATTACCCCCATCAGCGCCATGGCGCGGGCAGCCAAAAATCGCGGGATTGATTACAAGATCCACTATTGCGGTCGCGGCCGTAAGAACATGGCATTGCTGGCTTGCCTGCAAGAGCATGGCG
>JBOIGK010000723.1:0-2833 GCA_050742695.1 Advenella sp.
CTCGAGTCCAAAAAATATAAAACTATGATAGCCACAAACAATAGCAAAAGAGCCATCATATGCAACCATCCACTCTCTGGATTTGGTTGACGTCCTGCCAAGCCAATCTGAGGGTTTATTGAGGTCATTGCCATAGGGAAAATAAGCGCCAGCCATTATTGCTCCCTTGCCGGCTCTAACAGACACATATCTTGCCCTCGAAACCGAACAGCCATTAAGGTACATTGCGACATATGCGCATACAAACAATCCTGCTTGGACTTAGTCATTTCGTCTATCGTACATGTATCTTCTTTACAAGTTGTGGTGAAAATTTCACTTGAAGGTACGTGCACACTTGCAATAATTGTTTTTTGGCCATCAGGACGTTTCAATAAGTAATTTGAAATAGCCTTTTTCTGCTGACTAACACTGCCTTCATATGGCTGAGTGGAGATAGTCATTTTGCCGATTTCTGTCATTTTCGATTGATATTCGCGAAATGATGCTGTTGAACAAGTTAATTCGCTACCTTCAACTGTGTTGACCGAAACCTCACCGCTTGGCTGAGAAAATTCCAATCTGAATAACGCATACATCGCAAGCAACGTTATAACCAGAAAAAATATAAATCCAATTTTTTTGAGCATAGTTCAGAAAACTCTCTTCAATCAATTCAGTTTAATTTTCGGTGCGCTTGCAACAATTTCCTTTCCACCCACCATCTCTATACCATTCTCGAAGTCGAGATAAAGCGTATCTCCGCGAATTCTAACAAATCCATCTGACGTCATCCGCATTTCAGATTTACCAACTTGTATATTCACTTCCCCACCAGAAATAATCGTGACTATATCCCCGGCATCAATGCTTGCTGTTGACCCCGCAACCGTCTGAATCGACTGTCCTGCATGTTCAAAAATTGAGTTCCCGACCGATACTGTCTTGGTGATACCAACAAACTGCGTCTTGACACCTGCAGTGGCCTCATTGATTGCCTGATCGGCAAATAATGAATAAACACCGCGCCCAAGCTGATTGATGCCGGGAATTGGTAATTTTTTAGCAATGTCTGCAATACCTTCGACCAAGTTGCGAAAAGTGCTGGTTAGCACTCGTCCGACACCGCTTGGACCGATATGCAATGTCATGTTCCCATGCACGGATTCACTATGGTTGCCATCGACTTCGATGGCTTTATGATTCCCTACAGATTGGACCCAATTGTTGTCGATTCGCTCTGTGTGGTTGTTTTTGGTCTTCTCGTTACGATCCTTCTGAGCGTGAATATAGATTTCCTCGCGTCCCGTCTTATCTTCAAATCTAAACGCATTGGCCGTGTAATAGCTGCCTCCCGGCGACGAACGTGAATAAATCCCCATCTGGGTCTCGTTCTCCGGCAGTTTCCACGGCGGCATCATCGCCGCGTTGTACACCCGGCCTGTAATAATCGGCGCATCAGGATCCCCGTTCAGGAAATCTACAATGACTTCATCACCAATGCGCGGTACCTGGATCGCCCCGAAGTTACTACTGGCCCAACTGCTCGAAACCCGGATCCAGCACGAACTGTTCTCGTCTTTTTTGTCGTATCGGTCCCAGTGAAAGTGTACCTTGACCTGCCCATATTCATTGGTCCATATTTCCTTACCTTCAGGCCCCACCACCACCGCTGTTTGAGGTCCCAAGGTACGCGGCTTGCGCGTAATGCGCGGCGGCCGGAATGGCAAGGTGGCACATTGTACAGTCAGATCAAACACGCAGCGCCGACCGTTTTGTGCCGCCTCATCTGGCGAGCTCACTGAATGGTAGTTGTTCTCTTTCAGATCATAGCGGGTACCCAGCACCACATACTCGCGGTTTTCTTCTGTACGGGGGCAGCGTACCAGATTGAACAACGAACCGGTGGCTACGCCCCGGGCGGTGCTGCGCAGCGTCCGGGTATCACGAACATGGTGCTGTTCCTGCATGCGCTGGCGCGCATAGCGCTCACCCAGGGGATCATCCCCGTAATTGCCCGGCCATTCATACACTTCCGCTTCATTGTGCGAGTGATCCAGCTTGATTTGCTGGCGTGCCGCCAAGTCTGCGCGGGGTGTGGTGAAGTTGTAATCGTTGGTAGTGTATTGCCCTGGCCTCAGGTCCTGAAACACCGCCACATGTGTCATATAGTCCTGCTGTGGCAGCGTCAGTTTGTCTTCGGTGAAATACGGTACGTGTTCGTAGCCGTCTACGGCCTTATGGCTCTGGATTTCGTCACTCATAACCAGCGTGTGCTTTTCCTGCTCATGACGAAAGTAATAATGAATGCCTTCGGCCTCCAGCAGCCTGCTCACAAACTGAAAATCAGTTTCGTCATATTGCACGCAATAGACGCGCGGCGCGTAGCTTTCCACCAGATCGAACGCAAACGCATGGCCATAGGGCGAGAGCACTTGCTTGATGGTCTCTGGCACAGACTGGTTCTGGTAGATGCGAAATTCTTTTTTGTGAGTCGCCAGCCAGAACCAGGGCACCACGCGCGCTTCGTACACAAAGTAACGATCCGTGTCGCCTTCCTGGCCTACCAGCGCAAAACTGGCGATCACGCCGTTGATACGCCGGGGCGCTGCCGCCGTGTTAATAGTAAGCGTGAGGGACTTGCCAAGCAACGCCCTTACATCAACCTGCATCGAGCGATGCAGCAGGCGCACGGTATAGTCGGAAAGTGTAGACATCCCGTCCGTGCCTTGCATGGCGTCAAACAGGAATTCGGCATTATCAGCCGCAATAGAGACCCTGATCAGCCGGTCAGGGTTGATTATGTTCGATATATTTATATTCGCAGACATCTAGCGTGGCGGGCCTGCGTCGC
>JBOIGK010000724.1:0-2371 GCA_050742695.1 Advenella sp.
GTACAAGAGAACCAGTACATCAAACAGCTGCGTCACCTGCCTACCGCGATTGGCGCCGTCCTTGCGCTGGAACCACAGATCATCGCCTGGGCCGACCGTTTTGCCAACAAGGAAAACGCCCTGTTCCTGGGACGCGGCATGCATTACCCGATTGCCATGGAAGGTGCGCTCAAGCTCAAGGAAATCAGCTACATCCACGCTGAAGCCTATCCTGCAGGCGAACTGAAACACGGTCCGCTGGCGCTGGTGACAGAACAAATGCCGGTGGTCACCATCGCGCCGAACGACGAGCTGCTGGAAAAACTCAAATCCAATATGCAGGAAGTAAGCGCGCGTGGCGGCGAGCTGTATGTGTTTGCCGACAGTGATTCAAAAATCAAGGCCAGCGAAGGCATGCACCTGATTCACATGCCAGAGCACTACGGTAAACTGTCTCCGATCCTGCATACCATCCCGCTGCAACTGCTGTCGTATCACACGGCGGTGGCGCGAGGAACCGACGTGGACAAGCCAAGGAACCTGGCCAAGAGTGTGACGGTGGAGTAAAGCGAAGCTTACTATCCCGACTACAGACAAGTGATTAAAAATCAATATTTAGCCGTTTAAAGAGCCAGGTTCTTTAAACGGCTTTTTATTGCTGTGTGATTTTTTTTCTACGGCCCGGACCTGGGCCTGGCTTGCACAGGTTTATGGCCGTTACCAGCTGTCGGCCAAGTGTACGGCGCCATGTTTAACGAGATTAAATCTTTCCTCAACCTTTGGCGCGACGAAATGGCGGGTCATCAGCTCGAAATCAGCGTCACTGACTGCGAACTCGTGCATACCTTCTGCGTTGCGTTGGCATAACCGTGACTTGCAGATTTGGTCAGGCACATCCAAATAATGCAGTTGGTGGTATACGCCTGCTCGCTCAAAAATATGTCGCATCCACATACGATTGGGAATCGTATTTGCAGGAAAATCCAGGGCCACGGAAACGCCAGCCAACAGAAGATGCTCTACATGTAACCCCATCGCACTTTGCAACTGCGCGCTACGTTTGACATAATCGGAGACGTTTCTGATTTCGCCCACATACAGGCGACTTAGCCAATAGTCCTCGCTAATGAGCACCGCGTTATTATCTCTGGCAATGTTGGACGCTAACGTGGACTTTCCGGAAGCGATCTTTCCACAGAACAAATGAAGCGTTGTCATTTATCTCTCCCCAAGAAGATCTGTTCCATATGAATTGTCAATTACGCATAACCAGCCGTCCTGACCATCTTTACGAAATACATACGTGGCCCGTCTTGAAATTGCCGTTGCCTTACCCGTCTTATCAATCGAATCCAATTTGGTCTCCATGATTACCAAAGCAGTATCTCCGCCCTCTATAACCACCATCTCTCCCTGAGTGACTTTGATGCTGTGATTAAAGTAATCTGCGATAGCTTCGAATGCCTTGCGAATGTTTTCCTTGCCCTGTACGGCCATACCGGGTTTGACCACAAGGGTGGCGTCATCGGTATAGAAATTCATTAATGCATCGACATTTTCCTCGGCAATTGCATGATCCGCTGAGGCAATGAGTCCTTTAAGCTGGTGTGAAGACACGTGAAACGCTCCTGTATGGGTCGAGACGGCCGGAGACAGGAAATAAAAAACCCGCCTCTTGGCGGGTTGCTTTTAAAATGAAAATGCGCTATCCCACCATTTGGTCAATGGTGATAATAATCAAAGAGAAAGGGGCGCGTAAATTCATGAGTAAATGATGATTGATCAGCTTATATTTGTCAATCCTTTAATAAAGGCGCGGGCATGCAATTAATTTGGCGGCAAGTCATTATCTTAGCGATAAGTGATCACTGGATACACCGACGCGTCATGTTTTTTTGATAAAAACCACTTCGTCTTGAAAAACCACATCCTTTTACTTATCGTGCTGCCCAGTGCAGGTACATGTTACGTGATGATCCGCCCGGTCATCAACATCCTGCGGTTTTACAATCGTGATATACATGTTGTCGCCGTATATTGTCATTCAGAGCCGCTTCGTATGGCTCTGAATGACAATATGAGTGGCCTGGCAGCGCATATCTCGCTAAAACGGATGCAGCATTTTTTCGGCTCTGCGTGCGTAGTAAGCAAAAGTGGCTTGCGTGCGACGTGGCGTATTGATCCATTGCTGTGCCTCATGGCCTAACTCTGGAGATATGGGCTGTATCGTTCCTGCCGCCATGGCCAAGAGCTGGAGACGGGCCGCCCGCTCGAACATGACACCAAGAACACACGCTTCCTCAACGCTGGCGCCTGTCACCAGCAATCCGTGATGCGCCA
Organism: Advenella sp.; assembly: GCA_050742695.1. Taxonomy (GTDB): domain Bacteria; phylum Pseudomonadota; class Gammaproteobacteria; order Burkholderiales; family Burkholderiaceae_B; genus Advenella. The sequence continues at coordinate 2,320 of JBOIGK010000724.1, forward strand.
GGAGAATGGCTTTTTTCTCTTTTAGCGCGCCGGAGATAATCTCTCCTTCTTC
>JBOIGK010000725.1:0-11137 GCA_050742695.1 Advenella sp.
GAACTCGGATAACTCGGTTTTGGTGCGATGCAGGCTTCGCTCGATCATGGCTATTGTCATCAGTAATAGGATAACTACTTAAATTGTAATAGGATGATTTTGCGCCGAAAATGAGGTTTCCGCAATAACCGCGGTAAACCTGGAGCAACTTGTAATGGCATTGAATGATTCATCTTCCTTTTCTGAAAGACGGGCCGGCGTTCGTGAGTGGGTCGGACTCGCGCTGTTGGCCCTGCCGACCGTCCTGCTCGGCCTTGACTTGACGCTATTGCATTTGGTGTTGCCGGCACTGGCGGTAGACCTGCGCCCGACAAGTACGCAGGCGCTTTGGATCATCGATGCCTATGGTTTCATGATCGCAGGCCTTCTCGTTTCAATGGGAACGTTGGGCGATCGCATCGGACGACGCAAGCTGCTTATGGTCGGCGCAGCCGCCTTCGCTGCGGCTTCCGTGATGGCAGCCTGTTCAACCAGCGCCGCTATGCTGATTGCTGCGCGCGTATTACTGGGCGTTGCGGGTGCGACTCTAATGCCGTCCACATTGGCGCTGATCAGCAATATGTTTTTTCATCCACAGCAACGCGCGTTGGCCATAGGCGTGTGGGCGACCATGTTTGCACTGGGCATGGCCGCCGGCCCTGTGGTCGGTGGCGTGTTGCTGGAACACTATGGGTGGGGCGCCGCCTTTCTGGTTGCGCTGCCGTTTGTCGGGCTGTTGCTTTTTGCTGCGCCATTTCTCCTGCCTGAGTACAGTTCCCCGCAACAGGGGCGCCTGGACATACTCAGCGTCATTTTGTCTTTGCTTGCCTTGTTGCCAATCGTCTACGGCATCAAGCATCTGTCCAAGGACGGCATCGATATGATTGCCATATCAGCGATTGCAAGTGGTCTGGTCTTCGTGGCAGTCTTTGTTCGTCGCCAGCGCCGACTGGTCAGCCCTTTACTTGATCTTGACTTGTTCTCCAACCAGGCATTCAGTGTTGCCCTGGTCGTGCTCCTCGTTGGTCTGATCGGTGTTGGCGGGACGATGTTGCTGGTTACCCAGTACTTGCAATTAGTGGTGGGGTTATCACCGTTGTCGGCAGGGTTATGGATGGGGCCGCCAGCGCTCGCCATGCTGGCGGCAGGTATTGCCGCACCCTTGTTTGCAAGGCGGATTCGTCCGGGGTATGTGATTGCCGGGGCGCTCGGGTTGTCGGTCATTGGCTACATCATGCTGACGCAACTGGATCGTTCCCCGCAAGGGGTTGCTATGGTCACTGCGGCATTTTCGCTGGTCTATCTGGGCTTAGGCACTATCGCCGCGCTGGGAACAGAAATGGTTGTTGGTGCGGCGCCGGTTGCAAAGGCAGGCTCGGCATCGGCCATGTCCGAAACGGTACAGGAACTTGGCCTGGCTGTGGGCATCGCCATACTAGGCAGCATGACGACTGCCGTCTATCGAACCCGGATGGCCGATCAAGTGCCTGAAATGTTGTCCAGCGGTATTCGGCACGCGCTGTCAGATAGCCTTGCCGGAAGTGTCGCTGTCTCGCGCCAATTGCCGGCAGGGCTGTTGGAACAGGCGCAGACCGCATTCATGGCGGGGTTCAATGTATCCGCTACAGTGAGCGCTGTCGGCATTGCCTGCCTGGCAGTGCTGGCGGCGATCAAGCTGCGGCATATAACTGCAAGTTGTTGATTCAGACTCCTGAATCAAGGCTGAATGCTCAGACTGAGCCTCAATCCCAGGGCCTATGTCAGTGGATGCAGCTATGGCGGCACTGGCTGGGTCTGGTAACCAAATATATTCAACGCCTCTTTTATTGATTAACTTGGGCAAATGTGTTCGAATGACAACTGTGATCACGAAGTATGGTCGCGCCGGTTCCTGTTTCTGTTTGCCGCTGAATCATTGGCGGCTATTACCTGCAAAGAGGAGGTGTTTATGACTGCCCCTACACAGCGGCTACAGTCATCATTGGCTAATTCCATCTATCAGTTGTTCAATCCCATTCCTTTCGGATTTTTTGTTGCCGCATTGATCTTTGACGTGGTGTATTTCCAGACGGCGGAGATGATGTGGAGCAAGAGCGCAGCGTGGCTCATTACTCTCGGTCTGTTCTTTGCCATCATTCCGCGCCTGATCAATCTGGTTCATGTGTGGATCCCGCGCGGCAGGTCCGTCCTTGCAGCAGAAAAGATCGATTTCGGCCTCAATTTCATTGGCATCGTGGCGGCCATTGCCAACGCGTTTATCCATAGCCGGGACGCCTATGCAGTCATGCCTTCCGGCATGATTCTGTCTGCTGTTACCGTGGCATGCATTGCGCTAGCGCTTATCATTGCATCCACGTTTTATGCACCACGGAGGGCGAATCATGTCTAAGGTAAAATGGGGTATACCCCTTGCCGTGGCGCTCAGTGTATTGCTGACGGCGTGCGATGACAAGGCGCAGTTGGGCCCGGACGATCAACTTGGAGCCAATCCTTCACTGCCCGAACCGCAAAACTTTTTTTCTCCGCCCATGCAAGTGCCGCAAGGCGTCGGCTGGCCGGCAGACAAGAAACCGGTCGCTGCCAGCGGATTGCAGATCGAAAAGATCGCCAGTGGCCTGCTTCATCCAAGACAGCTTTATACGTTGCCCAACGGTGATGTCCTGGTCGTAGAGACAAATTCACCGGGTACCGCGCCTGTCACGGCCCCCAAAAAGCTTTTCGCTGGCCAGGTGATGGGACGCTCGGGCAAGAGTGGTAAAGGTGGAAACCGGATCACGCTCTTGCGACAAAACGGGAAATCAGGCGAGTGGGAAAAGCATACGTTTTTGGAGAACCTTGACTCGCCTTTCGGTGTGCAGCTTATCGGTGACACCTTGTACGTTGCCAATACCGGTAATATCATGAAGTACAGATATGTGTCCGGGGAGACGCGTCTGTCGGACCCCGGCACGCAGTTTACCGATTTGCCCGACACTATCAATCATCACTGGACAAAGGCGCTGCTGGCAAGTCCTGATGGCACAAAACTGTATGTTGGGGTGGGCTCCAACAGTAATATCACCGAGAACGGGTTGGCGGTCGAGTACCGTCGCGCTACTGTCCTTGAAGTCGATGCCAATACCGGCGCTAGCAGGATTTTCGCGTCCGGCCTGCGCAATCCTACCGGCCTGGACTGGGAACCACAATCCAAAAAACTTTGGGCGATCGTCAATGAACGCGATGAGATCGGGCCAGACCTCGTGCCGGATTACATCACGTCGGTCAAGGATGGGGGCTTTTACGGATGGCCTTATAGCTACTATGGCCAGCATATTGATACCCGTGTCAAGCCACAGCGCCCGGATCTTGTCAGCAAGGCAATTGTGCCCGACTACTCCCTGGGCTCGCACGTTGCGCCGCTTGGCGTGCACTTTTATACCGGCCAGAGTCTTCCGGAAAAATACCGCGGCGGTGCGTTTGTCAGTGAGCATGGCAGTTGGAATCGCTCGCCGCTCAATGGCTATCGGATCAGTTATATTCCCTTTAGCGATGGCAAGCCGTCGGGAAAAGCAGAGTCTGTTATCTCGGGCTTCGTGTCCGAAGATGAGGGAAGTCTTTATGGTGCACCGGTGGGTCTGACTCAGGCGAAAGACGGCGCACTTCTCTTTGCAGATGACGTGGGCAACACCGTGTGGCGTGTCACGGCGGCCAGCCAGTAGGTTTGGTATTGATTGTCTGGTATTTGCGATGGTGAACGGGCCCGGGTTATGTCTTGCGTACCCGGGCGTCTGTTTTACATGATGTAATCCTACAAAAGGACTACCACCGTATATACGGCTGCAGAAGAAACGTGATCTGCTAAAAAATGACTTCAACAGCCTACGTTTCTTTCAGTGGATTCTCGCAGGCGGACTGTCGGACGGATTTGTGAAAAGCGGGCAGGTCGGCGTCCCTCTAGAAATTGAACCAATTTCAAAATAGCCTCTTTGCCTACCACATCGCCATGCAGATCCAACGCCGAAATGGGTGGGTGATGACTTCGTGCCAATTCGCTATCAGAAAGAGCCGCGATCATGATGTCTTGCGGTATTCGCAAGTTGGCGTTTGATGCAGCCTTAGCCGCGCCAACGGCAAAGCGGCTTGTTGCGGCAATAATCACGTCTGGTTTCGATCCTGTAGAGAGCAGTTTTTCAATTGCGTTATAAGCTCCCTCGCTGCCGCTGATTCCCGGGGTTTCAATGACTCTGACTGGCTGGCCAGTGCTATTACACCACGTATCATAGCTCGCTTCGAAGCCACGTTTCCAGGCATTGTCATCAGTAATAGACAATAACACTGATGATTGCGCGCCCATTCTCGAAATATGAGCGAAAAGCTCTTGAGCAGCGCCACTCTCATCACGTCCGACATACATGCTTTGTTCCATTCGGTCGGGATCGGGATCAACAGAAACGACTGGTATGCCACGACGGCCCAATTCGTCAATAACCTGATCAGTGCCATAGGGCGCAACGACGATACAGCCGTCCATGGGGTAGCCACTATCATTGGCTCTTAATGGATCAGGTAGATGTAGTAAGCCGTAACCCAGACTTAGCGCACTGGCCGCAGCGCCTCCGGCCACACGAATATGAAATTCTGTCCCGACTAGAGACCCGCTAACAGCATCTGTTGGGCGGAAAACAATACCCAGTACGCCAGTGCGGCCCGTTCTCAAGCTACGTGCTATGGGATTGGCGCCGTAACCTATGCGTCCCGCAACCTCAAGTACCAGAGCACGAGTCTGTTCCGATGCTCGACCTTTCCCATTCAAAATCTGCGAAACAGTTGTTTTCGATACGCCAGCTGCGCGAGCTACGTCGCTGATGGTCGCGCGAGTTGATGGAATACCTGAATCGGTGTTGTTCATAAGGGATATCCCTATGATAAATCGGTTTACCAATAATGATAAATCGATTTATCATATTAAAAATTCAAAGATATTCATCATATCGAAAACATTCATTTTTAGGGACAAAACAAGATGCAAACTTCGCATTCAGGCGTTGTACGACCCAGTCCGCAGCGAGTGGCTATGGCGAGCCTTATTGGTACGGCCGTCGAGTGGTACGATTTTTTTCTTTTTGGCATTTGTGCTGCACTTGTCTTTCCCAAGGTTTTTTTTCCAGAGGCTGATGCCGCGACTGCATTGCTTGCATCATTCGCTACGTTTGGTGTTGCCTTTATTGCGCGCCCTTTGGGCGCGGTGTTTTTTGGACACCTGGGAGATACGATTGGACGCAAGAGTGCGCTGGTAACAACACTGCTGCTAATGGGAATCGCCACATGCTTGATTGGTGTTGTGCCTGGATATGAGACGGCTGGTTTCTGGGGTCCTGCGTTGCTCGTCATACTTCGACTTTGCCAAGGTTTCGCAATTGGCGGTGAATGGGGTGGGGCTGCCTTGATGGCAATTGAACATTCGCCTTCCGGGAAGCGCGGGTTGTATGGCGTATTCAGTCAGATTGGCAATCCCATCGGATTCTTCTTGTGCAATGCGGTTCTTCAGGTCGTCATTTTCTTCACTTCTGAAGAGGCTTTCCTGTCATGGGGCTGGCGAATCGGTTTTTTGATGAGCTCCGTGCTGGTTATTATAGGCCTGTATGTACGACTTAATATTACCGACGCTCCCGTATTTACTGAGGCCAAAGCCATTGAGCCTGCTGTAAGACGTATTCCTGTTGCAGCACTATTTCGCGATCATTGGAGTATTTTATTGCGGACTGTCTGCTTGCAAGCGGCGTTTTCTGTCGGATCTTATGCTTTGATTTCTTTCTATGGGGCCTATACACAGCGCACGCTAGGGTTGCCATCCAGTTGGGTACTGATTTCAGGCATGGCCGGCGCTATTGTTTCCCTTCCGTTCTATTTCTACTTTGCTCGTCTTTCGGATCGGATAGGACGGCGAGGCGTGTATGTCATTGGCATCTGTGCATGGCTGCTGGTTGCATTTCCTTTTTATTGGCTAATCAATACCGGCACAATTTGGGGAGTGATTCTTGCCAGTGCCTTGGCTTGGGGATTGGGCCATGCCGGTACGTATGCGGTGCAGTCTAGCTATTTGTCGGAGTCCTTTCCGACTGAAATCCGCTATACAGCGATATCCATCAGCTACCAAATAGCTTCTGTCCTTTGGAGTGCTCCATCCAGCTTTGTGGCGGTGTGGCTGTTTACTCGAACAGGATCTATTTATGCTGTTTCTGCATTTGTCGCTGTTGCGGCGTTACTGAGTTTAGTTTCTCTGGCGACGATGCGTGAGACTTACAAGGCAGATCTGCGGCGTGTAGGCACACCCCAGTCCGAAAATATTTCAGCAGGAGAATGAAGAATGCGCTCAGTACAACAAATTACCAAATCATCGGCACAAGGTGACAAAATAGCTATCGCCTGCGCTCGCAGCTTAAGCTGTGATGCCGCAACCAAAATGATTGATATCGGTGGCAATGCGGTAGATGCTGCAATCGCCGCAGCGTTTGTGGCTGGCGTGATAGAACCCATGGAAACGACGCTGGCCGGATCCGGGTTTATGCTGATACAAATACCGGGTCAAAGCGAGGCCGTCTCCATAGAGTTCGGGCCACGTGCTCCGCTTGCAGCAACACCAGAGATGTTCGAACTGGACCATGATCGCAAAATTGACCGGGGGCTCGGTGTATCTGTGGTGAAGAATGATGCGAACGTACAGGGGGCCAGAGCAGCAGGGGTTCCGGCGACTATCCGTGGACTGGCCGACGCGCAAGAAAAATATGGGCGGCTGACTCTTTCTCAGGTCATGCAGCCTGCTATCAGAGCCGCTTATGATGGGTTCGAAATAGATAACTATTATTCACTGGAGACTCTGGCTAATCTCGAAGCGTTGCGATTAGACCCTGGAGCATCTGCCGTATTCTTAGAAAATGGATTGCCGCCATGCGCTCCGCACCTGGGCAGTGCGACTTTAGGCGAAAAAAAACTCCTGCGCCAGGCAGCTCTGGGAAAGTCCCTCGAACATATCGCCGCCAAAGGCGCTGATGTTTTTTATAAGGGCGAGGTTGGTCGGGCTTTTCTTCAGACGGTGTCTGATTTAGGGGGTATTCTGACTGCAGCTGACTTGGCCCAGTGTGAAACCAAAATTTCTCCTGCACGGAGTTTGCGTTTTCGCGACACGGATATTTGGGTACCTACTGCACCTTGTGGTGCAATCACGCAGTTACAGATACTCGCAATCTGGCAGGCACTCTATCCAGAGGGTGGTCCGCAAATTGATACCCCGGATCGAATACGGGATTTTGCGAATGCCTGTTGGCACGCTTTCGCTGATCGTTACCATTGGCTTGGTGATCCTGATTTTGTTGCAGTTCCTGAGGCAGGTTTGACCGCAATCGATTACGCCGCCTTCATCGCCCAGCAGATACGCAATGGTGCCCCTTTATTAGAACCCGATAACTTCAATGAACTCCCGTGGGAGTTCTATGCGAAGCATGCTGCACATGATCCGTGGGCTTACGATGCCGATACAAAGAAACAAAATCAATGGGCGCCTGCCGGTAGCACAGCGCCACCTGCCGGAACGACACATGTCTCGGTTATAGACGCCGACGGCATGGCAGTTGCCATTACCCATACCGCAGCTAACCATTTTGGCTCGAAGGTTGTGTGTCCTCGAACCGGATTTTTGCTGGATGCAGCAATGGGATGGTTCAATGCAGTACCAGGAGCCGCCAATAGTATTGCACCCGGAAAGCGTCCCCTGGCAAACATGGCTCCCATGTTACTTACGCGTAATGGCAGCGGTATGGCGGCATTAGGTGCGCCAGGAGGGCGCCGGATTATCGCAGCCGTAGCTCAAATCGCTATCAATCTGGTAGAACGACAAATGAATGCGGCACAAGCTACGCAAGCGCCACGATACGACGCCAGCGGTTCTACGCTTTTGCTTTCCGAGCGATTTACATCGATACAAAGTGAGCTGCCTGAATATGCTGAGAAAATCAGATTTGTTTCGGAACAACATGAGGGCTTTGGTTATGAACTTGCCAGGCCAAATATCGCGATAAGAACGTCTGACGGTCGTGTGCAGGCAGCCGCAGATCCCTTTAGTAAAGGGTATGCGTACGCAGTATAGACAAAATCAGCATTTTCCCCTTGTAGTGATGACGCGTGGTAGGTGCGGATTCCAAAGGGGATCCATCTTTTTTCAATAACCAATGACTAGTCTCGTCGTGTTTGAGCAGGTTCTCCATTGCTGTAGGCACGGTGTGACCCGGTCTTCTCGGGGCACACAACCTACTGTCCACGAATCCGAGACCAATATCTGATTAAAAAATATTTTTCCTGTGCTGTAACCGAATCCTTGCTGCGGCCGAACTACCTTATGTGTCCGCTCAGGATGCACCTTATTTCAACCACAGGAGAAATTCATGTCCGCCAAATTTTCGGTTACTTCGACCTTGCTCGCCAGCGCCGTTGCCGGCATCCTTGCGTCCACCGCCCATGCTGCGCCGCTGAGCAAGGCTGAAGCCGATGCAGCTGTCGCTGCGAAAAAGGAGAAATGCTACGGTGTTGCCCTTAAGGGCCAGAACGACTGCGCCGCCGGTCCCGGCACCACCTGCCAGGGCACCTCTACCAAGGATTTCCAGGGCAACGCCTGGAAGTTTGTTCAGGCAGGCACCTGCAGTAGTATTCAGATCCCAGGCGGTGGCCAGGGTTCGACGATGCCTAGCAAGGCCTGATTTTAGCGGCCAGAGAGGGTGACCGTGTACCACTGCCCGATAGTCACACCGGACGGCGCGCACCGCCAGTCCCTTTTTACTGGCGCGGCGCGCCTGCTAGCCGGTGTCAGTTTCAAGCATGAACATCTTGGCGCGATACAGGACGATGGCCTGAACGATGCGTTCTTCGAAGTTCATGCGGAAAACTATATGGGGGCGGGCGGACCACCACAGCAGGCACTGGCGGCCATTGGCCGGGATTATCCGCTGTCCATTCATGGCGTTTGCATGTCAATTGGTGGGCCGCAAGCACTTGACCCTCAGCATCTGCGCCGGTTCGCCGATCTCGTTCGGCGCTGTGAACCGGCACTGGTGTCAGAGCATCTGGCCTGGTCTTCTTATGGCAATACCTTCTACAACGATTTGTTGCCTTTACCTTACACAATGCAAACGTTGCACACCGTATGTGCGCATGTCGACCAGGTCCAGAGCGCGATTAAACGTCCGCTGTTGATCGAGAACCCGGCGACGTATATTCAGTTTGCCTGCTCAGACATGAGCGAGACCGGGTTCTTGCAAGAGGTTGCGCGCCGCACTGGTTGCGGTCTTTTGCTGGATATCAACAACGTCTATGTTTCTGCGACCAACGACGGCTTTAGCGCAGAGCAGTATCTTGCTGATTTTCCGCTAGATCAGGTAGGGCAAATCCATCTGGCCGGCCATAGCGTGCAGGAGGATGATGAAGGGCAGCCACTGCTTATTGATAGCCATGACAGTGAAGTCAGCCCTGCGGTATGGGATCTGTATGCGAATGTGATTACCAGGACAGGACCCATTCCCACGCTGATCGAGTGGGACAGCAAGTTGCCGGCCTGGCCGGTCCTGAAAGCGCAAGGGCTGCGGGTTCGGGAGTTCCTGATCGAATGCGCTGCGCGAGCTGCACATGATTGGCATGAGTCGTACGAAGGGGCCAGCCATGGTGTATGAATATGCAAAAGCGTTCAGCCCAGGCTTGATCAAGCCCGACTATCCCGTCCCTGAAAATATCACGGCAGGGGCAGGCAAGGGCGTTCAAAAGCGCTACAACGTTTACCGAAACAATGTGACGGTGAGCTTGATTGAGGCACTGGCGGCCATCTACCCTGCGGTGCAGCGCATCACCGGTACCGAGTTTTTCCGGGCGATGGCGCGCTTTTATGTGCGGGCTACGCCGCCTGAATCCCCCTTGTTATTCGAGTACGGGCGCGACTTTCCTGCCTTTATCGAATCCTATGAGTATGCCCAGAGCATGCCCTGGCTGGCCGATACGGCGCGCATCGAACGTGCCTGGCTCGATGCCTATCACGCCTCCGACAAGCCGGTGCTGACCGCACAGGAACTGGCCGCTGTGCCTGCTGCGGCACTGGCGCAGTTGCGCTTTTGCGCGCATCCGGCTACCCGGATCGTGCGTTCGATGTATCCGGCGGTGGCGATTTTTGTTATGAACAAACGCGATGGACCGGTGTCTCCATTGAAATCGGGCGCCGCCGAAGATGCGTTGATCACACGCCCCGAACAGGATGTCATGGTATCGCGCCTGCCCGCCGGCGGGGCTGCATTTGTCCTGGCATTGGTCGAAGGCATGCCGCTGGGCATGGCCGCAGACACCGCATTCGAGCACGCCCCTGACTTTGATCTGCAGGCCAGTCTGGCCCAAATGATTACCACAGGTGTGTTTACCACCTTTGAAATGGAGATCTAATCGCAATGTCAGAACATCAACATGAGCCTGTTATTTTGCCGATGCTGCGTACAAGTTTGCTCGCCAGGGCCGTCAGGCCGGTGCAATGGCTTGCGCAACCGTGGCTGGTTCAACTGCTGCTGCGCCTGGCCATAGCCGTGCCGTTTCTGAAGTCCGGGCTGCTCACGTGGCAAGGTTTTTTGCAACTGAACGAGACGGCCGTATATCTGTTCACCGATGAGTTTCGACTGCACCTGCCAGGCGGGCCGTATCCGTTTCCGGCGCCGGCTTCAGTCGCATTCCTGGCTGCGTGTGGCGAAGTTCTGTTGCCAGCATTGCTGATCCTGGGCCTTGGCACCCGATTGGCCGCGCTGGGTATTGTATTGATGACAATCGTAATTCAGTTCACCGTGCCGGAGGGCTGGCCTGTTCATCTGACATGGGTGGCAATCGCCCTGGCCATTGCGGCCTGGGGGCCGGGGCGGGTTTCCATCGATTACTGGCTGGGAGACCGCGATCCCCGGTCTCTATGATCACGTCGCGCGCATGAGAACTCACGATCTGATCGCTGTGCTGGTGCAGAACCTCGCACCGGTACAGGCTAATGCGGTAGGCAAGCGCTTGAGCCGGGCGCAACTGCAGGGGCTGACCGCAGGCACAGTCGTGCTGGTCGGGGTGTTCGGCGTCAGCAGTGATATGCCGGAACAGATACTGACGTCTGGGTTCTGGC
>JBOIGK010000726.1:0-2774 GCA_050742695.1 Advenella sp.
ATAGACGCCGATCGGGCCGCGCAAACGGGCCAGTTGTTGCTGCGTAATGCCAAAATGCTCTTGCAGCCTTTGACGACGAATGTGATTATTGCGACGCGAGCCGATGGCGCCTACATAGAAGGCATCGGACAGCAGTGCCTCCATTAACGCCAGATCGTCCAGCTTGGGGTCATGGGTCAAGGCAATAATGCAACTGCGCCGGTCCGGCCGAAAAGCGGTGACCACATCGTCGGGCATGTCCGAGAGCACAGTCACACCCTGCACTGACCAGCCGTTGCGGTATTCGATGCGCGGGTCACAGACGGTCACCGCAAAGCCGCTGAACAGGGCCATGGTGGCCACGTACTCGGTCAATTGTCCCGCGCCGATCAGCAGCATGCGAAACTCTGGACCAAAGGTGTTTTTCAGCGTCTTTTCGTCAATACTGAGCGGCAATGGCTGATCAATCGGCTGTTGCTGGACAATGCCATTATCCAGTTGCACAGTGCGTTGCATCAATTGGCCCTGTTCCAGGGCCGCCACCAGCTCATCCAGCGAGCGCGCATCGGGATTGAGTTCCAGCAAAATTTCCAGGGTCCCGCCGCAAGGCAGGCCAAAGCGATAGGCTTCTTCAGCGGTCACGCCGTAGCGGACCAGGCTGGGCGGCCCGCCATTGACCAGCACGGCATTTTCGCTGCCGCCGGTGTAGCGATAGATCAGGTCGTCTTCAATACATCCGCCGGAAACGGAGCCAACCACAGCGCCGTCTTCACACAAGGCCATGACCGATCCCAGCGGGCGCGGCGAGGAGCCCCAGGTCCGAATGACCGTGGCCAGCAGGGCTTTTTTCCCTTCCCGGCGCCAGGCGCAAAGTTTGCGCAGTACGAGGACATCAAGATTTTCCATTACTACCGCCTGTTCCTGTTTGTCGGGGCCGTGTAGCCCCAGTTGATGACAGTCGTCATGTCATTTCGATTGTAATGCAATCAGGGGTATTGGGTGGCGCTACGCGTCCGATAGGCAGCCAGGCAACAGTATTGCCGCAAAGTCAGCATCTGCGCCGTCCCGATCAGCCCTGCGCACCTCGGATTGTAAAAGAGCAGGGAAACGAGGCCCGTTGTGTCGGGTTAGCAACGTTAAATCCGCTTGGCGGCAGATGGAATCGACGGAAAGTTCTTGATGAAGGTACCAAATGAGTCAAAGACGGGTAGACGGCTTGTCCCGGTTCAAATAAAAGCATATCATTTGACCTATATCATTGACTAGTCAACCAAAGTATGGCTTGAACGATGACCAATTCGAACTCTTCCAACACGAGAAAAGCAATGAAAATTAAACTGACACACACTGCCGCAGCAGTCGCGTGTGCGGCTGCCTTCGGCTTTGCTGGCCTGGCAAATGCAAACACAGCAGCCGGTTCACAAGGCGCGGACAAGACTGCCGGGTCAACCTCCGCAACCCTGATTGCCAAGGGCACCAGCGGTACCATGACGCCCTTTCTTGTCGACGCTGAGGGGCGCACGCTGTATACGCTGACCAAAGACAATAAAGCCAGTTGCGATGAAGCCTGTATGAAACACTGGGAGCCTGTGGTTTCCGAGAGCCGTCCGTTGGGCCGCGAAATTTTGCCGGGCCTGCTCAAGGCAGAAAAAAATGACCAGGGTGTGTCCCAGGTCAGTTATGGCGATCTTCCCCTGTATCGCTTTGACGGCGACAAAAAGCCAGGCGACATGAACGGCCAGGGTTTTGCCGATGTTGGCGTGATGGTCTCCGTACTGGGTACGGCCGACAAGCCTGAAGTGGCAGCTGAAAAAGTAGAAGCCACGCCTGAATTGATGGCCGCTGGCGCCAAAGTATTTGCCAGCACATGTGCTGCTTGCCACGGTGCAGAAGGCCAGGGGGCGTTCGGCACGAAGCTTGAAGGGTTCGACAGGCTGGCCAATGCACCTGCCTTGCTTAGCACGATTATTCATGGCCTGAACAGTATGCCGGCCCTGGGTGGCCAGTTCAATGACGAGCAGGTTGCTGCAGTCGCCACCTACGTTCGCAACAGCTGGGGCAACAGTTATGGTGGCGTTTCAGCAGAACAAGCCAAGGCCGCACGCTGATCAGTACATTTGACCCAACGTCGTGATGCCTCTGTAGTGAGCCGCGACCCGTAACGAATATTGAAGAATAGGACATAAAATGAAAATCCATAGCCTTTTGGCTGTATCTGCCGCAGTGATGTTTGCCTGTGCGGCTCAGGCGCAAGTGAAGATCGAAGACTACAAGCCCATTTCCAATGAGCAGATTCTGAAGCCGGCCGATGGCGACTGGCCGAGCTGGCGCCGCACTATTGACAATCAGGGTTACAGTCCCCTGGATCAGGTCAATAAAAAGAACGTCAAGCAGCTGGATCTGGCCTGGGCCTGGTCCATGCCGATAGGTGGTCTGCAGGAAACGGCGCCGCTGGTTCACGACGGCATCATGTTCCTGGGGATGAATCGCAGCCATGTGCAGGCGCTGGACGCCACGACGGGCGACCTGATCTGGGAATACACCCAGCCATTGCCCAAGTTTACTGGCGGCTATCATGACGCGCAGGCCAATCGTCAGCGCAATTCGCTGGCACTGTACGAAGACAAGGTCTATCTGACAACGCCGGACGCCAAACTGGTCGCGCTTGAAGCGAAAACCGGCAAGAAGCTGTGGGAAGTCCAGGTCAATGAATGGGAAAAAGGCTACAGCTTTACGGCAGGTCCGCTGGTCGTTGACGGCAAAGTCTTCACCGGTACCTCTGGCTGCAGTATTAC
>JBOIGK010000727.1:0-1972 GCA_050742695.1 Advenella sp.
GGCTTCGCGCATTGGCAGCTCACCGGCCACTTCAGCGGCCATGTCAGTTGGCATGATGCCAGGCTGGACAACATTCACGGTGATGTTACGCGGTCCCAGATCACGAGCAATGCCTTTCGCATAACCGACAAGCGCTGCTTTGGTTCCGGCGTAATCCGCCACACTGGCAAAGGGTACGCTGGTGCCAAGCCGCGAGCCTATGAAGATAATCCGTCCGCCATCAGTCAGCCTGGATGCGGCCGCCCGGGTATTGGCAATGGAGCCCATGACATTGACCTGCCATTGCCGATTGTAGTTTTCTGTATCAAGCGCAGGATCGTCCACTAATTGACCCTGGATTGCGATGCCCGCGTTGTTCACAAGAATGTCCAGTTTGCCGAAGGCCGCGATCACGCCGTCGATCAGCGGCCGGGCGGCATTCAGGTCGGCCTGGTCGCTCTGGATGGCAATGGCCCGCACGCCCTTGACCTTCAGTTCCGTCACAACGGCTGCCGCCTTGTCGGCCGAAGTCGCGTAGCTGATCGCCACATCTGCGCCACGATCGGCAAACGCATGTGCCAGCGCAACGCCAAGGCCGCGCGAGCCGCCGGTGATAAGGACGGCTTTGCCGGTGAGTTCTTTGTGCATGGTAATTCCTTTGTGTCGATAAATGGACCGATAGGTCCGGGGGTTCGTGTTGTGGACCGATAAGTCCGGGAGCTACATTTCACCGGTGCCCGGGCTTTAATCCCGAGCCTTTGGAAATATCATAATGATCATTACGATAACGGTTGGTATGTTATACTGTCAAGCAATTTCGTAATGATTGTTATTTTTCAGAAAAAAGGACAAGTCCAATGGGACGCCATCGTCAATTCGATATAGATAAAGCGCTCGATGCCGCACTCTGTGTCTTTTGGCGCAAGGGGTATGAAGGCGCGTCGTACACCGATCTGACCGAAGCCGCCGGCGTGGAGCGCCCGGCGCTGTATTCCGCATTCGGCAATAAAGAGGCGCTTTTTCGCCAGGCGCTGGAGCGCTATTGCGAGCAGCACCAGCGCTTTATTCCAGAAGCGCTGGCGATGCCCACGGCACGGGAAGTTGCGGCGCACATTCTGCATGGCTCGGTCGAGCTCACGACCCGCAGTGCGGACCATACTGGGTGCTTTTTCGTTAATGGTGTCATGGCCGGATCTGACGAAGCCGAGCCGGTGCGACAAGCATTGATAGAAGCCCGCGCAGCGGGTGAAGCAAAACTGCGTGAACGTTTCGAACGTGCACAGGCAGAGGGCGACTTGCCCGACACGGCCAAACCCGCTGCCCTGGCCGCATTTCTGATGGCCGTGCTGCATGGTATGGCGGTGCAAGCCAAGGCAGGCTTTAGCCGCGACATGCTGCAAGCGGTTGCCGAGCAGGCGCTAGCGAGTTGGCCTACGAGCACTGCCAAAGGTTCGTGACCGCGATGTTGAAATAAAGTGCGACGAGTATATTTATTGATATTCGGATTAACAGGAACGCACAAAAGAGCGGACACTGATCAATGCATTTGTACAGAAAAGAAACAGGAGATTGGATGCCGACCTATATTGCATTGTTGCGTGCCGTAAATGTCGGCGGAACAGGTAAACTGCCGATGTCGGAATTGAAGGCCATGTGTGTCGCTCAGGGGTTCGAAGCGGTCCAGACGTATATCGCCAGCGGTAATGTGGTTTTTTCCACCGATCTGTCAGAAGCCCACGTCAAGGCGGCGCTTGAGAAACGGCTGCAAGCCTATGCCGGCAAACCCGCTGCTGTCGCTGTGCGCACAGCGAAGGAAATGGCGGCTGTCTTGAGCGCCAATCCTTTTGCGCTCCATCCCCCCAACCGCACGGTCGCTATTTTCCTGGACAAGGCGCCGCATGCCGACACAATAAGTTCGGCCAAGGGTTTAAAGGACGAGCAGATCTGCCTGGGTAAGCGTGAAATTTATGTGGCCTACGGCCAGGACATGGGC
>JBOIGK010000728.1:0-1761 GCA_050742695.1 Advenella sp.
AGCGATCATTCAATCTCAATCAGGTTTGCAATTTCAAGCGCCAATGACATTCGGAAAAGGTTAGCGTATAAAACTGCCGTTTAGTTTTATTACAGATGTCTTTTGCGCGATAGCAATGAATTGATCAAGCAGTTCAGGCCTGAGCCTTGGTGAACGGCGTGCGATCAGGGTAAGTGGTGGCAACGGAGGATCGGAAACCATTGAAAGAGCTGGCAAATATTACAAAACAGAACATGCGATTCGTTTCTGGTTAGCCGATTTAAAAACCACATCGAAATCGGATCAAAACCTATCCACGTCATATCGAAGTGCAAGTCGCAGATTTAGTGGAGGTAATCCGATAGCGACACTGTAGCGCACACTGTCCGTTACCAAGTCATCCGGGTGTGTCGTGGCGACGCTGGTAAACCTGCAAGTGACAATACGCCACGCTGAGCAACGGCGTATGCAAACCATGTCGCTCGGCCCGAACCAGCATATCTCCTACAATGGCCTGCGCCTCTATACGCGGAGCATCCTGGCTGATGTCTCGCATCATTGAGGCGGCCCAGGTTGATTGTCTGTCAAGAAGACGGGCTTCCACGCGCTGCACATCGTCGGTGGAAAACTGGATGCCTTCTTCATTGGCAACTGCGCGGCATTCTGCCATAGTCTGAGCCATCAACTTTGGCCCGTCATTTGTGGCAAGGATCTCGCCCACTGTCCCGCGCATCAGGCAGGTCATTACGGCACCAGACGCGAGCATGACCCACTTGTTCCAGAGCACGTCGTCCACGTTGGCAGAAAGACTGCGCGTGCCTGGAGATTGCCTGATGAGTGCATGAAACGCCTGTGCGATACGTGTTGAGCTATCCGAACGTGCCCCGGTGATGACCACGTCAGCGGCGCCAAAATGACAAATGCTGCCGTCCGGTTCCAGCATGACCGCAATGTACGCCACGCCGCCCAGGACTCTGGCGCGGCCGAACATCTGGTCTAACCGATCGTAAACGGCAAGCCCATTAAGAAATGGAAGGAGGGTAGTGGAATCGCTCATTGCGGGAGCAATGTCCTGCAGCGTGGCTTCAAGGTCATAGGACTTGCAACTGAGCACGATCAGGTCGTAGTTTGGCTCCAGCTCCTCGGGTGAGATCGTGGCGACAGGGCCACTGAAATTGCCCAACTCGCTGTAGACATGCAGCCCGTTAGCGGCAAGGTGTGCGGCACGGCGGGGTCGTACTAAAAAGGTAACATCAGCGCCAGCCTGTAGCAATCTTGCACCATAATAGCCGCCGATAGCACCGGCCCCAACGATAAGAATTCTCATGCTTGCCTCACTATAGTGAAAAGCGGTTTTTGATGAATTGTTCCGTAGCGTATGAGCTATTTCGCTCTGTTGCGCTCAAACCAGCTACCGGAGTTCACGGCCCACAAAATGCAAAGCCCATACAGCGTCATCGCTAATGCTCCCATTGCGAAGAAGGCGGTCAATGACCCGCTTGCGGCAAGTACGGCCCAGCCCAGCCCTGCGAATAAAAACAGGCGCAATGCGCCGGCCAGAAGCGGCCACTTTAAGCGGCCCGCGCCCTGGGAGGCGAAATAGAGCGAAAAGCCCATGGCGAAGAAGCCATAGAACGGACCGACGATGCGTAGGTAATATGAACCGGTTTCAAGTAAGCGCTCATCCGCACCGATCAGTCCGAGCCAGGCCTGCGGCCAAACAGCAGCGGCAAGCCCGACAGAGGAGCCGACCGCGAACGCAATCGCCCCGCCAACCAGCGC
>JBOIGK010000729.1:0-6215 GCA_050742695.1 Advenella sp.
GAATGGCAGAAGGCACGTAAACTGTGAGCAACAACACCCGGATCGGCGGCTTCAAAAAGCCGCTGGCGGTGGTGCTGGCCATCGCTTTCATTCTTCTGGTCTGGCAACTGGTCGCACTGACACTGCCGGACTTTCTCATGCCCGGTATCCTGCCGGTGCTCGAGCGCCTGTCCGAAAGTATTCGTAGCGGTGAATTCTATAGCGGCCTGGCAGGTTCGCTAGCGCGTCTTGGCTCGGGTTACGGCATCGCGCTGATCTGTGGCATCGCCTTCGGCCTGCTGGCGGCCAGTCTGAATTTCTTTCGCGAGGTGCTGCGCAATGTGATTGTGATTCTGCAGTCGCTGCCCAGCATTGCCTGGGTGCCACTGTTTCTGATCGTCTGGGGTTTTGGCAACAAGCCCATGATTGTCGTGGTGGCGCTGGCTGCGTTTTTCCCAGCTGCGCTCAGCGTCATGAACGCCACCGAATCGGTGCACAAGGTGCATATTTCTGCGGCTCGCGTCATGGGAGCCAGTCGCTGGGGCCTGGTAAGGCGGGTCTATCTGCCTGCGGTCATGCCCGAGCTGATTACCGGCGCGCAACTGGCCTTCGGCAATGCATGGCGTGCGCTGATCTCCGTGGAAATGCTGGTGGACTTCGGCAAGGGTCTTGGCCGTTCGCTGAGTTTCTCCGGCGATACCGGCGATATGACAGGTGTCATGGCTAATATTCTGGTCATTGCCATTCTGGCCGCGCTTATTGATCAACTGGTCCTGGAGCGTATCAAGCACCGCCTGCTGCGTTATCAATACGTCTGAGTCAACGCAATACCCTATCCTGCAAGTCCCGCCGCCTGAGCGGGACGGGAAGATGCATCATGACCCTGCTGTCCATCCGATCTGTCCTGTGTACCCTGCTAGTGTTAGCCGGTGCCGGGGCATTGACGCCTGCCGCTGCCACTTCTACTGCTACTTCTGATTCTGTCGCCACCGACGCCGTAGGTCTATTTCCCCAGGCAGTATCCCGAGGCACCCTGCGCGTGGCGGTGGTCCATGTCACGCCTGCAGCAGCACCGGGCGCCAAGGTCCGGACCGAAGACCGGCTTGATACACCCGCCGTCAAGGCGCTTGCCACGGCCCTGAATCTGCCGGCGCAACTGGTTCAGCTTGCACCTGAGCAGGCGGCCAAGGCCCTGGCAGAAGGCAGCGTTGATCTGGCGCTTTACAGCCTACCGGCAGATGCAGCCAACTGGTCCGGTGTGACGCCTGTTCCTACCAGCTACCGTACGTACCCAAAGGCGGTCATCCGTAGCGACACGCAAATCCGCTCGCGGGCCGATTTAGCCGGGCGTACCGTTTGCATCGCGCGCACCGCAGCGCATGCGGCGGTTGCAGCAACGCAGGCGGGGGCAACCCTGCTGCCGTTTGCGCAACCTTCAGATGCGCTGGTTGCGGTACGCGAAGGCAAATGTGATCTGGGGCTGATTGACCAGACGGTCTGGCAACCCTTGATGCATTATCCGGAATGGAAAAAATTTTCCGCCACGCTTGAGCTGGCCGACGCGCCCCGTACGCTGACCTGGCTGGTTCCGGCCGAAAAAACGCATGAAGCGCAATGGCTGCAGGCCCGGATGCAACAATGGGACAGGGCAGGGCAATGGACGGCATTCAGTAAAAAGTGGGCGACCGATGTGGCCTTTGACGTCTATCTGGATCAGGAAGTACCCGACTGCCATAGCTGAGTGCTCGCGGCACCGCCTGGGGATTTGACCAAAGGCGCCGCTGTGATTCAGGCGCGACAGTGCCCGCAAGCGTAAATCGGGTCGGATTCTGCACGAAAAGAGTACACTATCGGATTCAGAATCTTGCGTGGTCTACCGGATTTTTATGTTGCTCTCCGCCTTACCTGATCCAAACATTCCTATTGTGCGCGCCCTGAACCTGCTGCTGGATCGCGAACCCTGGGCAAAGACGCGAATTGCCGCGCATGCCGGCAAAACCGTATGCATCCGCATCAGCCGTCTTGTGCTTCGGTTTACGCTTGGGCACGATGGCAGCGTGGCGCGCGCCGATCCCGCAGTGGTTGCCGATGTCACCCTGTCCATTCCCGAAAGCCGGCTGGGCGATTTGCCCGGCGCTTTGCGCAACCGGCACGATCCTGCACAACTGGCCTCGCTGCTGCATCTGGAAGGAGACGCCGGCCTGGCGCAACTGGTCTCGGAGCTGGCACGCGACCTGCGCTGGGATTCCGAGCACGAATTGGCGCGGTTTACCGGTGGCCTGTTGTCAAAACAGATTCATTTGTTGTTGCATCGTGCGATTGCAACCACCACCACCGTGGCCGGCCGCCTGTCGGAAAACGTGAGCGAATATGTGTCCGAAGAGGCCGGCATGGTATTGGGCAAGCCGGCGCTGCAGTCCTGGGAACACACCCTGCGCGCTGCTACCGTACAACTGGATCAGCTCGATGCCCGGCTCAGGGCGCTTGATGCGCGCCAACGCAGGAGCGGACGATGATTATGTCTACCCTGCGCCTGTTGCGCATATTGCTAATCTGCCTGCGCTACGGGCTGGATGAGCTGGTACTCAGCGGGCTCAAGCATCCCATTGCCAGTTCCCTGCTCAAAGTGGTACGGCTGGGTCGCAGTTTTGATCAGCCGCGCGGTGAGCGCTTGCGGCTTGCGCTCGAATCGCTGGGACCGATTTTCATCAAGTTCGGCCAGGTTCTATCCACCAGGCGTGATCTTATCCCGCTGGATATTGCCGATGAACTCTCGGCGTTGCAGGATCGTGTGCCGCCGTTTCCGTCCGAACAGGCCATGGAAAGCATCCAGAAGGCGTTTGGCAAACATCCGTCCGAACTGTTCGCGTTGTTTGAAACCGAGCCGGTGGCCTCGGCCTCTGTTGCTCAGGTGCATTTTGCCGTGCTGCATGACGGCCGTGAAGTGGCGGTCAAGGTGCTGCGCCCCGGCATGCTGGCAGTCATTGAGCGGGACCTCTCGCTCATGAATCTGTTTGCCGGTTTTGTCGAACGCCTGCTGCCGGATGGGCGCCGCTTGCGACCCCGGGAAGTGGTCAGCGAGTTCGACAAATACTTGCATGATGAGCTCGATTTGCAGGTTGAGGCGGCCAACTGCAGCCAGTTGCGTCGCAACTTCGAATCCAATCCGAAGCGCGCCAATTTGCTGATGGTGCCCGAAGTGATCTGGGAATTTACCAGCAAGACGGTCATGACGATGGAGCGCATGCATGGCGTGCCGGTCAGCCAGATCGACAAGCTGGAGGTGGCCGGCGTCGATATCAAGAAACTGGCCCGCAACGGTGTGGAAATTTTCTTTACCCAGGTATTTGAAGACGGTTTTTTTCATGCCGATATGCATCCGGGCAATATTTTTGTCTCGCTGCAGCCTGAAACGCTGGGGCGCTATATCGCGCTTGATTTTGGCATTGTCGGATCGCTTTCCGAATTCGACAAGAATTACCTGTCGCAGAATTTTCTGGCATTCTTTCGCCGGGATTATCGTCGTGTAGCCCAACTACATATTGAATCAGGGTGGGTGCCGGCCAATACCCGCGAAGAAGAGCTTGAGGCGGCTGTGCGCTCGGTGTGCGAGCCATACTTTGATCGCAAGCTGTCCGAAATATCCCTGGGCCAGGTGCTGCTGCGCCTGTTCCAGACCTCGCGTCGCTTCAATGTGGAAATCCAGCCGCAACTGGTCCTTCTGCAGAAAACCCTGTTGAACGTGGAAGGGATGGGCCGGCAGCTTGATCCCGATTTGGACTTGTGGCAAACGGCCAAACCGTTTCTGGAACGCTGGATGTGGGATCGCATCGGTCCGCGCGCTTTTATTGCCCAGGTGCGCAAGGAGGCCTCGCAGTGGTCGCATCTGTTGCCGGAAATTCCAAGACTGGTGCATACCCAACTGGCGCGCCAGGATAGTTTGCCGGCCATTCGCAAGGAATTGTCCCAACTGGGAAAAAGCCATCGTCGCAGCGAACGCATCTTTATCGTCATGACGCTGATTCTCACGCTGCAGGCCGGGCTGATACTGTGGCTGGTGGCCACGCTGCTGGAGTGGCAGTAATGAGCATACGTTTCGAAAACAAGATTCTGACCCGCCAGCAGTGTATTGATGCGGTTCGCAATGGCACATTGCCCCGGCCGCTGGTGTTTACCAATGGCGTATTCGATATCCTGCATCGTGGTCATGTCAGCTACCTGGATGAAGCTGCGCAGCTTGGCGCCAGCCTGGTGGTTGCAGTCAACACCGATGATTCGGTGCGGCGGCTGGGCAAGGCCCCAGATCGCCCCCTCAATGGGCAGCAGGATCGCCAGGCGATGCTGGCCGCGCTGGCCAGCGTTTCTGCAGCGACCGTATTCGAAGAAGATACCCCTTACGAACTGATCGCGCAATTGCGACCGGATGTGATCGTCAAAGGGGGTGATTATGATATGGCCACGCTAAGAGAAACCGGGCTGGTGCAAAGCTGGGGCGGGCGTGCGGTTGCCATTCCGTTCCGTTTTCAGCGCTCCACCACAGCCCTGGTCAATGCCATCCGCGGCGCAACCGCCCAGTAATTGTCCGGCTGCAGTGAACGATGTCACGTCTGAGTGATGCCTGCAAAGCCTGGGGCCTCGCGTCGCGATCCTGTGCCGCGCGAGGCGTCTTTTCTCATTTTAAAGAGTGGACCCGTCTTCAGTCATCGCGCTCACAACAGCGGGGTACGCTACGATTGTCTGAATATAAGCAGTAAATGCGGGGTACTGCTCTGACATATCGAAACCATTGCGGCTCCCCCATCGATAAAACACCAGAAGGTAAGGGTCGACTGCTGTCAGCCCATTGCCGACCGCAAAGGAACCTGAAAGCCTGCTTTCAATCGTTTTAAAGCAATCAATGATCCTTTTCCTGGCTTTTGCTTGAACCGCTTCAAACTGGTTCGGATCATCAATAAACCGCTCGGGGCGGAATAAGCCGCCAAAGCCTTGACCATGCAGTTCTCCGGACAACCAGCACATCCATTCCAGGACCCGGACCTGTTCAGTAGATGTTTTACCCATCAGGCCCAGTTTAGGCACTAGATGAGAGATGGCAGTCGCTATTGCCGGTACTTCCGTGATAACGCTTTCATCGATAGCAATCACAGGCACTCTTTGCTTGGGGTTAATGCGTGAAAAGGCTTCGCTTCGCGTCTCCAGCCTGGCTATCGAGATCTCTGTTGCCGCGAACGGCAGGCCGGATTCATGCAGTAAAACGTGTGGTACGAGTGAACAGGAGCCTGAGCCGTACCAAAATTTTATATCTGGCATAATCATTTTCTCTTTATTAATTAGATAGAACGGTCTATAATAATTAGACTTAATGGAAGTGTCAACATGAGACTGGAAAATGAATGAACGTCATAATCGCAAGGGCGCAGGACGAGATCAGGTTTTGACTACGGCAACGCGTCTGTTTATAGATCGCGGTGCGACTAACGTCGGCGTAAACGAGGTAACTGCCGCCGCAGGCGTCGCCCGGATGACCCTCTACAACAATTTTCCGTCCAAAGAGGTTTTGATTGCCGAGGTTTATCAGAAACTTGCCGAACAAATAATGCAAAATCTGGCTGAAGTGGTGGCGCAAAAGCGTACCGAAGAAGAAAAAATTCTCTCCTTATTCGATCAGATCGGCGCAGTGAAAGATGGTGGCAGAGGCTGTCCGATGATCCATGCCAGCCTGCAGGCGGAAGAGCCCTTGGGAGAGATATATGAAATTGTACGGTCTTACAAACGTAAACTGCGCGCGTTTATTTTCGACCAGCTTGATCAGGCGCGTGCTGTTCGTGATGAGCTTGCAGATCAAATATTGCTACTACTCGATGGTTCGGCAACGGAATCTTACCTGGGTGGCGCGGTGTCACCCGTGTCGTCTGCGAAGCGGGCGGTGAAGATATTACTGCGCAACATGCCGTAATGTCGTGGCGCGCAGGCGCGTCGCCAAATCTGCGTGCCGGACAAGGACCCTGATCTTGCCTTGAACCGTAGCGCTCGGCAATAGTGCTTCGGTCCATCGCTGCAGCGCCACGCGCGGGCAATAAACAATAAAAGGCTGTTCCGGCGACTGCACAATGTGCAGTCGCTGGAACGACCTTTTATTGTTTATTGCGTGCGCGTGGCGCTGCAGCGATGAACCGAAGCACTATTGCCGAGCGCTACCGTTCAAGGCAAGATCAGGGTCCTTGTCCGGCACGCAG
>JBOIGK010000730.1:0-3101 GCA_050742695.1 Advenella sp.
CTACAGCCATAATGAAATCGGTATGCGCTTCGGGCAGGTAGTGCAGCTTTTCGACGCTGGACCCCAGCCCGACACCGAACCACTCGCCACGCCCGATGGCAATCAGCGAATGAGCCAACTGGTAACCGGTAGACTGCACCGTTTCAGGATCGAACGGGTCCAGATAGGCAAAAATACGCTTCACGCGCCAAGGCGCCATCAAGATCAACAAGGCAAAGCAGCCCAGCAGCACCACAACCAGCAGCAGGAACAACACCGCACTGATGCCGCCCAGAAAGAGTATCCCCACCGCGATCGAGACGCTGACCATAAAGGCGCCCAGATCGGGCTCAAGCAACAGCAAAATGCCGACCACGCCCAGAGCCACCATCATCGGCGCAAAACCGCGCCAGAAATCATGCATGTATTTTTGCTTGCGCACGGTATAGTCGGCGGCAAACAGCAGCATGGCCAGCTTGGTCAGCTCGGACGGCTGAAAATTCAACGGCCCCAGGGGAATCCAGCGATACGCGCCGTTGACCTCATTACCGATGTGCGGGATAAGTACCAGCACCAGCATGAACAGCGATACAAAAAACAGCGGGAGGGTAAATTTCTCCCAGATGTGCATGGGCAGGGAAATCGTAATCGCGAAACCCACCAGACCGATGGCAATGAAAACGGCATGGCGTACGAAAAAATAATAACGGGTGGAATTGGACTACTTGGGTCCGTCCACCAGGGCGATCGAGGCAGAAAACACCATCAGCAAGCCGAACATCAGCAGAGCGGCAACCGCGGCAACCAGCAGCAGGTCGTAATTGCGCATTCTGGTGCGGCCAGGCTTGACCGCATTGACGCTTGCTCTCAGGTCGCCCAGCAGACTCATGCTACTTCTCCGTTATCGAGCGCCAGCTCATGCACGGCAGCAGAAAAGACCTGGCCGCGATGCGCATAGCTTTTAAACATGTCGAAGCTGGAACATGCCGGAGACATCAATACCGCGTCTCCCTGTTGCGCCAGTTCCAGAGCCTGCCTGACCGCTGCTTCCATGGATTCGGCGCGATGACATGCTACGCCGGTCTGCGCCAGCGCCTGTTCAATAACCGTTGTCGCCTCACCGATCAGAATGACCGCGCGAGCGCTGCGCCGCACATGTGCATCCATCGGAGAAAAATCCTGTCCTTTGCACACACCACCGGCAATAAGCACAATATCGCGTCCCATGCCTTCGAGGGCAGCCACGGTTGCACCTACATTGGTGCCCTTGCTGTCATTGAAAAAATCTACGCCACGGATACTGCGTTCAAATTGCGTCCGGTACAGACCGGCGGCAAAATCCCGCAGCGTGTTGAGCATGGGCCCCCAGCCTACCCCAAGCTCGCGGCACAGAAGCATCGCGGCCTGGGCATTGAGCATATTGTGCTGCCCGCGAATCTGCATGGCGTCGGCCGGCATCAGGCGCTTGATCAGGCCCGGTTTGCGCCGGGGCTTTTCGGCGTTTTTCTTGCGCCTGGCGCCGGGCGCTTCAGGCAATTCGAAATCATCCTTTTCGCTGGCGGTAATCCAGGTCACGCCGTGCGCGGCTTCCATGCCGGCATCGCCCACCAATACGGGGGCATCAACACCAAAGCTGCGCACCTGGACATCATTGATATCGTCGACCATGGCCACTACGGCGGCATCGTTGCGATTAACAATGGCAACCCGGCTGATAGCCAGCAAGCGCGCCTTGGCAGCGGCATATTCCTGCATATCGCTGTGCCAGTCCAGATGGTCCTGCGTCAAGTTCAGCACGGTTGCGGCATCCGGCGCCAGTGACTGCGTCGTCTGCATCTGGAAACTGGACAGTTCCAGCACCCAAACCTGCGGCAGCGACTGCGCGTCCAGCGCCTGCATGAGCGCGGTCAGCGCCGAAGGGCTGATATTGCCGGCTGCGATGGCTGTTTTGCCCGCCGTCTCCAGCATGGCCTGTGTCAGCGAGGTAACCGTGGTTTTGCCGTTGGTTCCAGTAATGGCCAGCACCTGTGGCTTATAGCCTTGTGTTGTTGCAAGATCGGCCAGAGCCAGGGCAAACAGTTCGATTTCGCCGATGACCGGGATCTGCCGTTGCTGCGCCTTTTCCAGAAAGGCTGCCAGCGTCGGTTCCGACGGTGCAAGACCTGGACTCAGAATGATCTGCTCCACGCTTTCGAGCGCGGCTTCGGTGAACGCCTGTGCGCCCAGGAAGTGCGTAATATCGCCCTGGCCCTGCTCCTGCAGTGTGGCAAGACCTGGCGGGCAGTCCCGCGTATCGACAATATGCAATGCCGCATTCTGGCGCAGGCACCACAGCGCCGAAGCCAGCCCGGTTTCACCCAGGCCAAGAATCAGGACACGAGAGGGGAAAACGGCCACGCCGCCTGTATCGGTACTCATCGCAATTTAAGTGTCGCCAGTCCCAGCAGAACCAGCATCATCGTAATAATCCAGAAACGCACCACAACCTGGGTTTCTTTCCAGCCACCCACTTCAAAATGATGATGCAGCGGCGCCATGCGCAATATTCGCCTGCCGGTGCCAGTCTTTTTCTTTGTGTATTTGAACCAGAACACCTGGATCATGACCGACAGCGTTTCAGCTACAAATACGCCACCCATGATGAAAAGCACGATTTCCTGACGCACGATCACGGCGATCGTGCCCAGCATGCCGCCCAGCGCCAACGCGCCCACGTCGCCCATGAATACCTGGGCCGGATAGGCGTTGAACCATAGAAAGGCCAGGCCGGCGCCGCCCAGCGCGGCGCACAGCACCAGCACTTCAGACGCACCTGGAATATACGGAAACAGCAAATATTTGGAATAGTCCACGCGACCGACCACGTAGGCAAAAATCCCCAGTGCGCTACCGACCATGACGGTTGGCATAATGGCCAGGCCGTCGAGCCCATCGGTCAGGTTCACGGCGTTACTGGCCCCTACAATCACCATCCAGGTCAGAATCACAAAGCCGAAAACACCCAGCGGATAACTCACGCTTTTGAAAAACGGCACGATCAGGTCGGCACGGGAAGGCAGCGGCATGGTAAAGCCGC
This sequence comes from Advenella sp., assembly GCA_050742695.1. Taxonomy (GTDB): domain Bacteria; phylum Pseudomonadota; class Gammaproteobacteria; order Burkholderiales; family Burkholderiaceae_B; genus Advenella. The sequence continues at coordinate 3,056 of JBOIGK010000730.1, forward strand.
TGCTCACCCAGGCCCACATGAGGCGGAAAATATCGGCATTGGCTGG
>JBOIGK010000731.1:0-2430 GCA_050742695.1 Advenella sp.
CCGCCGGGTATGGCGTACATGCACTGTGCGAAAAGCCGCTATGTCCCGCTTATGATGAGGCATTGGCATTAGTCCAGGAAATTGGCTCATCCATTCGCGTCATGGTCAATGAAAACTGGCGATACCGCGCTTACTTTAAAAAAATTGGTGAATGGATAGACGCTGGCAAGCTCGGTACGATCGCCCAGGTGCGCATCGCATTGTGGCGCTCGAGCATGCTGCCGCGCAAGGAAGACGGCAAAATACACGCCTTTACACGTCAACCGTTTCTTCAAAACGAGCAACGTGTCCTGATCGCAGAGTCACTGATCCACGAGATTGACGTTGTTCGTTCACTGTTTGGCGAAATGTCGCTTATTGCCTGCTGTACAGCAAGGGCATGTCCGGATCTCAAAGGAGAGGATAGTGCAACGCTATTGCTGCGTTCCGAATCCGGATTTCCGGTCACGATAGATGGCGTCATGACTGCAGCGGGCCATGATACCCGCTCACCTGATCGACTTGAGATCGCCGGAACCCGGTGCAGCGTCATTCTTGAAAATGCAGTGCTCAGGCTGATTGGCCAGGAGCAGGATATGGTTACTTATGACGAAGCCGAAATAAGGCAGGGATGTTTTGACGCATCGATTCAACACTTTGCAGATCGTCTGATCGATCATGGCCCGTTCTGGACCAGTGCCCAGGATCAGCTTCGCAGCTTGCAGCTTATGGAACAGGCGTATCGTTCTGCCGGACATGCAGTTGCGTTGACGACAGAGCAGTAAACAGGGCACCGGCGTGTCGCACGCCTCTTTACACAATCAATCATCTATAAAGGAAAATGACATGGTACTGGCAGGAGAAGCACTTATCGCTATCTGGAATGATATTACACCCGAAATGCGTGAGGATTTTTTCGAGTGGCATCCGCGCGAGCACATGGTCGAAAGGCTAGGTATTGCCGGCTTTATCAGGGGCCGACGCTATATTGCCGTGGATGCTCAGGTTGAATTTCTGACCTTATACGAAGTTGCCAATGCCGACGTTCTGGTAAGTGATGTTTACAAGACCCGCCTGACCAACCCGACACCATGGTCAACTAAGACACTGCCCGCGTTTCGCAATAACGTTCGGGGGGGATGCAGAATCCACTACAGTCAGGGTTACGCGATGGGTGGCTTTATTAAGACCATACGCATCAGGGCACAGGAGGGTGAGAAAGCCTCGCTGATAAAACATATCTTGAACAACATGTTGCCGGGCTTGATCGACGCGCCACGAATAACCGGCGTGCATTTTGTAGAGAACGATACTGCGTTGACGGGGGGGAATTCGGGCAATCAGCGCGGACGCGTTATTCAATTGCCCGACTTGATATTGTTGATTGAAGGCTCAGCAGAAGAAGGGGTGCGTAAAGCATGTGAACAATATCTTTCAGAGAATGCGCTGATCAGGGCAGGCGCCGCGGCTGACGTCATTAATGGCTTGTATCAGTTGGAGTACAGCATACAGAACCTGGTCCAGCCGACGTGACGCGATAATTATGACGTAGCCAGCCTCTGGTATAAAAGCCGGTAAAGATGAGAATTATTAAATTGCATCCTTACCGGCTTTTTTTATATTGCTGGTTTGCGTGTTGTTGAAGAATCCACGGCCATCCGGTGCTATATCAGGTTGAACCGGGCTTGATTTTCGTCAGTTCAGCGACTTTTTTGAATGTTGCAGATTCCCGGGCGATACGCTGGCTGAATGCTTCAGGAGTATTGCCGCCGGCGGTGATACCCAGCGTTACCAGGCCCTCCTGCACTTCTTTAGTTTTCAGTGATTCCACCAGCGCGCGATAAATTTGATCGATGACGCCGCGTGGCGTGCCTTTGGGCGCATGCAGCCCAAACCAGTTGCTGGCAGTTTCCAGATCAGGAAAACCGGCTTCGCGAACAGTCGGTACATCCGGGTAGTCAGGATCGCGTTTTTTTCCGTATAGCAGTATGGGCCGCAAACTGCCATCTTTGGCATGTGAGTTCATGACAATATTGCTCAGCAGGCTCAATTGCACGCGGTTGGAGATCAGATCTGGCATGATCTGACTGCCTCCCTTGAAGTGCACAGCGTCGATATCGATGCCCGCGAGCATTCTGAAGTATTCAAGATAGAGATGCATATTGCCCCCGGCCCCCGAGTCTCCATAAAACAGAGTATGAGGCTTGCTTTTTACCAGTGCGATAAACTCCTGAATATTGGCCGCCGGAACCTGTTTGTTTATCGTCAGAAACTGATCACCCTCTCCAAACATGGATATGTGTTCCAGATCCCTTTGCGGATCGACCGACATGTTCATGGTATGTGGCGAGACGGTAATCTGACCAATACTGGACGCAAGAAGCGTATATCCGTCCGGCGCAGACCGCACCACCTGAGCTGTGGCGATATTGCCAGCCGCTCCTGGTTTGT
>JBOIGK010000732.1:0-2345 GCA_050742695.1 Advenella sp.
ACGCGGGCTGGTGTCAGGCGCCACCAGCAGCAAACCCAACTCTGCCGCCATGCGTTGCGCGCCGGCCTTGGTCATGAACGTTTCTTCGGTGCATGTGAGACCGGCCAGATAAATAAGGGCCGGTACAGGGCCACGTGCCGCCTGCGGCGGGATGTAGACTGAAAACTGCATGTGCAGACCAATTTCGCGCGAAGTATGGCGATAAAAGCGCTGAGTGCCATCAAAACAGTAATGTTCACTTAAAAGTTCGAGTTTGTCGCTCATGGGAAGGCCCTTGCTCCTGATATGATGATTGTTGTCGATTTTTTGCCAAATTTACAGCTATGTTCTACCATAGCATTGTTTCAATCATGGTTACAATATAGGAAAAAAATCGCCGGTAACCCTTGGGTCTTGCCGGTTTTCGGGGCCATGACGGCTTCTCATCCAAAGTACAGCACATTCCATGGCCCGTTTACCCCGGCTTTATGCTCCCGGCATTCCACAACTGGTTCATGCCCAGTTTCTGTTTCCGCTTGCCACGCGTGCCTCGGCCGGCACCCGGATTCTTGACACCTTGCAGAAATGGCTTTTCGACGGGCTTGCCCGGCACGGGGTCATGTTGCATGCGTGGACCCTGACTGATGACGGTATTCTGTTGCTGGCCACACCCGGTGATGAAAAATCCCTGTCGCGTCTGATCCAGATGCTGGGCCGTAATCTGGCGACAACACTGCGCAGTGGCCCCGTTTTCAGCGGACGCTATCGTTCCACGCTGGTCGAGCCCGGTGTATGGATTATCCCTGCAATGATCTGGCTGGAGTCGTGGGTAGCCCGGGAAAAGGGGGCCAGTGACAGCGAGTTGTGGCCGTGGTCTTCGGCCGGCTTTCATACCGGGGCCTTTATGGGTTCTTGTCCTGTCCTGAATGATCACGCCGATTACTGGTCTTCTGGCAACACGCCATTTGACAGGCAGGCGGCATACAAATACCGCTATACCGAGGGGCTCTCGTCAGGTCAATTGCAACAGATTGCACAGGCGTTGCATGGGCAATGGGCATTGGGTTCTCCGGGGTTCATCCGCCAGCTTTGCTCGGTGGCCAGCCGGCGTCCTATGCAGGGCAGGCGAGGGCGTCCGCGCATCCGGCCAATTCAGGAGCCGGGCCAGTCACTGGAAGAATAAGTTGCAAGCGTAAGTTGCGGCCAGGGTTGGGCATACCTTCTGTTATGTCGCATGTGCATTTACAGGTCGCTTGCCGGGCAGTATGAACACGCAAAGGAGCCGTGAACAGGCCGTAGCAAACGGTCAGGGTTTTACAAAAATTTTACACACCGCCCAGTAGAGTTGCGTATACTCCACTGTTTCCTGCTGATTCTGGAATTATTTTGCGATATCAACTGCTTACGTTTGTTCTGGCGCTGTTTCTCGTATTTTTTGTCAGTCGTGTTTTATTAGTGCTATGGCAGCGCAGGCGTGTTCAGGCAGCCCACGGCATTGGTCGCGTGTTTCTGGGCGGATTGCGCATGGACCTGAACCAGATCGCAACCTACGTTGCGTTGCCCGCGGTGCTGATGCCCTGGCTGGAAGATCGCCAGTGGTTTGTTACTGTGGCCGCAATCTGGTTCGGCGTGTGGTGGCTGGGCTGCGTGTTCATGGAAATCTGCACGCCGCAATTTATTGATGAATACGATTCCCGTCCGAACCGGCTGTTCGTTGAGTATCTGAAACACCCCAAAGAGGTGTCCGGGATGCTGTGGCGCGGATACAAAAAAGTGCTGGCGCTGGGGCTGCTGTTTTTTGCCGGCATGATTGCGCTGGCGCTGCATTTGTTTTCAGGCTATACGTCGGCGCCGCTTGGCCCATGGTGGCTCAGGCCCATTGAATCGCTGGTCTACGCGGCCCTGTGCTTTCTCATGATTCGCGGTACGCTGAAAAAGCGCCCTATTAACCCGTCTACCGTGGCATTTGCCGGCGACGGCATGGTCAATAGTCTGGCGTTGAACTCCATGTATAGCCTGCAGTACGCCATCTATGCAATGAAATATGAGATGTCGGCCGAAGATGTCTATGGCAAGATGCCGGCCGAGCAGATGAACCGGATTGTGTGCGAGGCCGCCGGTATTGACGTGGCTGCTGATCCAGGCGGTCCCGCAACCCGGCATCGGCAAGAGGTGTCAGTCAGCAGCAACAGGCCGCTTAATATCGTATTGATTGTTGAAGAAAGCCTGGGGGCGCAATATGTGCAGACGCTGGGCGGGCAGTCGCTGACGCCCAATCTGGATGCCTTGTACGAACAGGGATGGGGCTTCACCCGCGCCTATGCGACTGGCACCCGCTCCGTACGTGGGCTGGAGGCGCTATCCGC
>JBOIGK010000733.1:0-5787 GCA_050742695.1 Advenella sp.
AAGAGAAAAATTCAGGAACATTAATTACCTTTGAGGAAGATTCAAAAATGGAATCCGCTGTCATTTCCGGTATCGCGTTCAGCCGCGACGAAGCCAAACTGACGTTGCTGGGTGTACCTGACAAGCCTGGCGTAGCCTATGCCATTCTGGGCCCCGTTGCCAAAGCCAACATCGACGTCGACATGATCATCCAAAACCAATCTGTTGATGGCACCACCGACTTTTCCTTTACAGTGAACCGCAACGAATTCAAACGGGCAACGGAACTGCTGACCGACACTATCCTGCCTGCAGTCGGCGCCCGCGAAGTACTAACCGACGACAAGGTATGCAAAGTGTCTATCGTGGGTATCGGCATGCGCTCACACGCCGGCGTTGCCAGCCAGATGTTCAGCACGCTGGCCAAGGAAGGCGTCAATATCCAGATGATCAGCACCAGCGAAATCAAGACCTCGGTTCTGATTGACGACAAATATATGGAACTGGCCGTTCGCGCCCTGCACAAAGCCTTTGGCTTGGACCAGGAAGCCGAACAGGGCTGATCGCGGCTCAATGGTCGGGACAACAGCAGGTTTGGAGGCAGCAAGCGAGCCAGGCAATAGCGCCGCTGCCACACCCTGGTCATTATTCCGCTAGTTGCTGGTATTTTGAACAAATTTTGTGGCGGCAGCGGCAAAAATCGTGTTAGAATCTCGGATTGTTCGGAGACGTGGCCGAGAGGCTGAAGGCACTTCCCTGCTAAGGAAGCATGTGGGCTAAAACCTGCATCGAGGGTTCGAATCCCTCCGTCTCCGCCAAAAACACTTAAAAGCCCTTGAATTTCAAGGGCTTTTTCATTTCCAGCGGAACGATGTCCGGTCACTGACCAGCCGCCGCGCTTTGGCTGACCCAAATGGTCCGCTCTATTTCAGTCCCTTCTCTTCGACCTTTTACCCTCTGCAGTCCTTTAGCTTCGGCCCTGCTACTTCAGCCGCAGACTTTATCTGCAGACCTCAGGGGTGACAGCGCATACGACGTTGCTGTCCACCCCAAAGTGTGATGTCGTCAGACCCAGCCATTACTGAGCAGCGAGAACCTGCCCCATCGTTTGATACGCTGCCTGTAACTGCGCCGGGCTGGTTACATAGGGCGGCAACACATACACTGTCTGGCCAATGGGACGAATCAACAGGCCTTTTTCCAGAAATCGCTGATGCAACTGCCCTGCCGAATGTGGATACGACGAAGGCAAATCAAAGGCAGCGATGGTTCCGGTGATCCGGGGGCGTACGATCGCCGGCACTGCCTGTTGCAGCCATTGCAATCCCTCATGGTGACAATGCGACAGGACCAGCAATGCGCGGGACGTCTCATCAGTAATCAGCAAGGCCATGGCCGCCACGGCGGCGGCGCAAGCCAGCGGATTAGCCGTATAGGAATGCCCGTGAGAAAACGCCCGATCAGCCTGTTCAGACAAAAAAGCCTCGTAGATATGGTCGCCGGTTATGGTCAATGCCAACGGAAGAAAACCGCCCGTTATCCCCTTGGAGACGCATAAAAAATCCGGCACTGCACCTGTCTGCTCGAATGCAAAGCGAGTGCCTGTGCGACCGAATCCAGTCATTACTTCATCGAAAATCACCAGCGTGTCGTGCGCACGGGCCAGTGCACATGCCTTGGCAACAAATTGCGGTCGGCACATACGCATGCCCGCCGCACCCTGCACCAGCGGTTCCATGATCATGGCCGCAACCTGGCCTGCATGCCGTATCAGTGCAGCTTCCAGCGCCGCCAGCGCTGCCTGCTCCCGGGCCTGTATCTCCTGGTCATTCCACCAGGTATCTGGAAAAGGTATCGCCACCGATTCGAAAAACAGGGAACGGAATTGATCGTGATAGCCGCAATGCGCACCAACTGACATCGCGCCAAAAGTGTCGCCATGGTATCCACCCTCAAAACCGATAAACAGCTTGCGCTCCTGCCCATGCGCATTTTTCCAGTACTGGTGCGCCATTTTCAACGCAACCTCAACAGCCGTCGAACCATTATCGGAAAAAAAGAACTTACCCAGTTGAGCAGGCAACATGGCACTGAGCGCTTCACACAATTGAACAGCAGGCTCATGCGTGCAACCGGCGAACAGCACATGCTCCAGCCTGTTTGCCTGCGCGGCAATACTTTGCGCAATATGCGGGCAGCCGTGTCCGAACAGGTTCACCCACCAGCTCGATACCAGATCAAGATAGGCATGATTGTCCGTATCGTAAAGCCATGGTCCGCGACCATGCGAGATCGGCAGGCGTGGCGCTGCAGTTTGTTCCTGCGTGAACGGATGCCACTCCAGCGCCTTGTCCCGTTGCGCCAAAGTGCGATTGGTTTGCCTGCTCATCGTTTCCCTGCTCATTCTTGCACCCCCAAAGCATGTTTAAGCGCCGCCGTCGGCGCAATTTGCATCAAGGCAGATGCACTGATTCCGGCAGACAGCACCGGAACTTGCTGCAGCACGGGCACACTGCCATAGTCTGCAATGGTGCGCGCCGTCATGTCGCATGGTGGCCCATTCAATATGACGCCCAGCACAGCAATGCCCCGCAAGCGCAAAGCCTGCAGAGTAAGCAGCGTATGGTTAAGCGTTCCCAGCCGGGTAGAGGCCACCACCAACACAGGAAGACCTAGCCAGGCGATCAAATCAATCATCAGGCATCCCGTGCCCAGCGGGACCATGACGCCACCGGCGCCTTCTACCACCAGCCGTTGTGCGTCAGGCAGGCGGATATCCTCCAGCACTAGTTGCCTGCCCTCCAACTGGGCGGCGTAATGGGGTGATGCCGGCTCGCACAGCCGGTATGTTTCCGGGTAAGTATGACAACCCGCATGGACCTTAACCCACTGGCTATCGGTCATCGGCAGCAAGCCCGCCTGCACCGGCTTGAAATAATCAAGCCCAAAGTGCCGGCACAGCCAGGCTGACACCAGCGTCTTGCCCACGTCGGTATCGGTTCCAGTGACAAAAATACGCACGATCAACCCCTTGGCGCGGAACTGGACAAGTGCTGCACAATGGCCTGCCCCAGCCGGTTCACGCTTTCACTGTCATGAAGCGCATTAATGGCAATACGCAATCGGGATGTACCTGTCGGTACGGTGGGCGGTCGGATCGCCGACACCATCATGCCTTCTTGCTGCAATGCTTTCTTCAATGCCAGCGTGTCCGATTCATCTCCCAGACATACTGGCACGATATTGGTACCATCGCCCATGACGGTTATGCCGCGCGCGCGCAACAGCTGGCGCAACAAACCGGCCATGGCAAATACCTGCTGACGTTGCGCAGCAAGCGCCGGAACCATATTCCACGCCTGGGCTGCGGCCGCCACGCTCATGGGTGACGGCGCCGTAGAATAAATGAAGCCGGCCGTTCTGTTCAACATGAACTGTTGCATGATCGCATTGCAGGCAATGTATGCTCCAGCTCCGCCGATCGCCTTGCTGAATGTCCCCATCACCATATGCGGCACCGGGGACAAATCAACTGTCGTGGACAGGCCATAGCCTTGCGGACCGTACAAACCGGTGGCATGCGCTTCATCCAGATACAGAAAACAGTCGTAGCTGGCGGCAATATCGACCACATCCGCAATAGGCAACAGGTCCGCCTCCATCCCGTGAACGGTTTCAGTCACGATAAACGCGGGCCGGGATGCCACACGATACTTTTGCAACTGACGGCGCAGGTCGCCCATGTCGTTGCGCTCGAACAGCACATATTCCGCCCCCGATAAAAACATCGCGTTATAAAGACTGGAATGATTGAGTCTGTCGAAAAAAACAATGGGTGGCGCCGGCAGGACTCGCTGGCTCAGCAGACTGGCCAGTACGGTCATATTGGCCTGATAACCCGAACTGAATATGAGGGCTGCCTCGGTATGCTTGCTCTGGGCGATCTGTCGTTCAAAGGATTCAATCAGACTGTAGTTTCCGGACAGCAGCCGGGAGCCAGTTGAACCGGCACCACATTGCCTGGCCGCTTCAATCGCGGCGTTCACGACATCGGGATGCGTAGCCAGGCCGAGATAGTCGTTACTGGAAAAGTCGAGCGAGACCGGAAGATCCACTGGCGGCAACGCGCGCAGCCGGCTTTTAGCAGCCTGCTCAACACAATACTGATCATAAAAATGATACATGGGGCGACACCTGAATATTTGTCGCAAACATGAGACTCCCGGCATCAACCAGGCATATGCGACGTTCAGCCCCTATTCTAAAAAGAAGGCATAGCAAATGAAATTTTAAATAAATTGAAAAATAAGCACAAAATAAACGACGAAAAGAGATTATGCGCGAATATAGATATTTTGCCTGATGAGTGCTCGCTATCGGGAAACCTAAAGCGAGCGCAACAGTGCAAGCCTGATGCCTGGTCAGTGCCAGGTAAACCTATTTTGATATGCGTTGCGCATACCTTGCATCTTGCCCGCAAATAGTACTTCGTATAATGTATATAGACTGCAGCTTGCAACCCCCTGAGCGACATCCCACTTTGAATCAGACTGTCATGTATAACCCTTCCCACTTTCGTGTTGCCGACCCCGAAGCAATATCAGATTTAATACGCCGGCATCCGTTGGGCCTGCTGATTTCCCAGAGCCCGGAAGGCGTCCAGGCCAGCCCGATACCATTTCTGTACTTCCCCGAAGAGGGCGAACACGGTATCTTGCGCGCCCATATGGCGCGGGCCAATCCGCATTGGAAATTATTGACGGCAGATCCGACCTGTCTGGTTGTGTTCCAGGGCGAACAGGGCTACATCTCGCCATCCTGGTATGCAAGCAAGGCCACGACCCATCAGGTTGTTCCCACCTGGAATTATGTCATGGCGCAGATGCGAGGCAGCCTTACCACCACAGATGATGCCGACTGGCTGCAAAGCCAGATCAGCGCATTGACCCGCATGCAGGAGACCGGCAGGCCCGATCCATGGCAGGTAACAGATGCGCCAGCCGATTTTATCGACCGGCAAAAACGTGCCATCGTCGGACTGGAAATCAAGGTTGCGAACATTGATGGAAAATGGAAATTGAGCCAGAATCGCAGCCCGGCAGATCAGTCCGGTGTCATTGAAAACCTGCGCAATGGCAATGGCTTGTCCGGCAACCACGCGCTGGCGCAGGCAATGCAATCGCCAGGCAAAACCCGATAGCCCCAGCCGGATGCAGCATGGGCTGTGGCGTCTGCCTTGGCAGGTCGCCGGACAGCAAAAAGAAGCGTAAGTGATGGTCCGCCAACGTGCCAAGGTGCCGACGCGACAGGGATATACATTTTGAAACCTGATGCGCAGCGGATCGGCATCAATCTATAAAAACACGATACTGTATAAAGTCTGTTTGGCTGGCGACCTGATCGTAAAGCGTTCTTGCGGTGGTGTTACCTTCTCGAGTCGTCCAATACAACCACTCATAGTTGTTGCTGGCCGCAAAATGCCGGGCGTGCGCAAGCAATTGCCGGGCCACCCCGTTCTGCCTGTGGCCCTGGGCGACGAACAAATCATTCAGGTACAGTCGGTCTTTTTGCGACCAGGTGGACCGATGACCAATAAGATGCGCAAATCCGACAACTTGCCCGCCCCGAACAGCCACAAATGCATGCATGGGCTCCTGCTCATCTATAAAGCGCTGCCAGGTAGTCTGGCTAATCTGTACATCTTCGGGCTCGCCATAAAACGCCAGGTAGCCGCGCCAGAGCACGCTCCACTGATCAAAATCCTCAACTTGCGCACGTCTGATATCCATATCCTGCTTTTGCATATCC
>JBOIGK010000734.1:0-2134 GCA_050742695.1 Advenella sp.
ATGCAGGTTGCCGGATAAGGCGCACAGCAGGGAAGCAATGGTAAAAAGCGCAAGCCCCAGCCGAAACATGAGCTTGAAACCGACGCGCTCGGCCACAGCCGACAATGGTAGCAGGGTCGCCATCACGGAAATCGTGTAGGCGTTGACGATCCAGATGGAATCGGCCTCGCCAACATTCAGTTCCCGTGAGATCGTCGGCAGGGCGATGTTGGCGATATTGGCGTCCAGTACCGTGACGCCAATGCAGCACAGCAGCGCGCCCGCAGCCCACTGGCGCGCCGGGGCTGGCAGGCCGGTGGAGTTTCTGGGCGCTGTCGCCGGGGCTGGTTTGTTGGGATTGCGGGTGGGGGCTTGGTTCATGCCATCAATCTTGTTTTTTTGCCGGACGTGTCCAGTTCTCCACGGTTGTCTGGCGCGTTCGCGATAGCGTGAGTTTGTCGGCAGGCGCGTCTTTGGTCAGCGTGGTGCCCGCGCCCAGTGTCGCGCCTTTGCCGACGGTAACCGGGGCGACTAGTTGCGAATCCGAACCAATGAACGCGCCGTCTTCAATAACGGTTTTGAATTTGTTCACACCGTCATAATTGCAGGTAATGGTGCCTGCGCCGATATTGACCTGAGCACCGATATCGGCATCGCCCAGATAACTCAGGTGGTTGGCCTTGCTGCCTTGGCCGAGTCTGGTTTTTTTGAGCTCAACAAAATTGCCGACGTGAGAATCTGCGGCCAGCTCGGCGCCCGGGCGCAGTCTTGCGTAGGGGCCGATCTTGACGTTTTCGGCAGCGGTGGCCTGCTCCAGATGGCTGAATGCCTCAACCTGAGTGCCGGTGCCCAGCGTCACATTGCGCAGAACGCAGTGCGGTCCCACGCGCACGCCGTCGGCCAGTGTGACATTGCCTTCAAACACGCAGCCGACATCAATAAACACATCGCGCCCGCATTCGAGCGTACCGCGAAGATCAAAGCGGGCCGGGTCGGCCAAGGTGACGCCCTGGATCAGCAGGCGCTGTGCCTGTTCAGCTTGCCAGGCGCGTTCCAATTGTGCCTGCTGTACGCGGCTGTTGACGCCCAGCGTTTCCCAGTTGGCATCGGGCTGGGCGGCATTGACGGGCACGTTGTCCTGGACCGACAGCGCAATGGTATCGGTCAGATAATATTCGCCCTGCGCATTATTGTTGTCGATGCGACCCAGCCAGTCTTTCAGCTTTGCGGTGGGGGCCGCCAGAATGCCCGTGTTGACCTCACAGATTTTATGCTCTTGCTCGGTTGCATCCTTGTGCTCGACAATCCGTTGCACCTGGCCACTTTCGTTGCGAACGATGCGGCCATACCCGGTCGGGTCCTGCAGCGTTTCGGTCAGCACGGCCATGCCATCGGCGCGCGCTTGCAGCAGGCGCTTTAACGTGGCTGGCTGCACCAGGGGCACGTCGCCATACAGTACGATGGTGGTATCGGTGTCCTGTTCACCTCCAACCAGCAGCGGCAGGGCCTGCTGGACTGCGTGGCCGGTGCCGTATTGGGGCTGTTGCAGGGCGTATTCAATGTCGGTCTGATCTGCAAAGGCTTTCTTGACGGCGTCGGCGCCATGTCCTACCACAACAATGATGCGATCCGGGGACAGTTGCCGGGCGCTGTCGATGACCTGGGCCAGCATGGGCTTGCCGGCCAGTGTATGCAATACTTTGGGCAGATCCGACTGCATGCGTTTACCCATGCCTGCTGCGAGAATGACGATATTTAACATAGATAGGCGTGTCGTAAAGTTTGAAATTGGTGAAGAGGGCGATAGAAAATGGGGAAGTGATTATGCCTTCCCCGTTAGCTTGTAAGTATCAGGAACTGTGGCGTGCTGCCGTGCTGCGTTTTGCCGTAGGCCGGCTGGCTGCCGCGCGTTTTTTTGTCGCCGGCTTGACCGGCTCCTGCGGTTCCACCGGCTCATCGGGTTCGGGGCCAGGCGGTGTTCTGACGGGTGACGGCTCTTTGTGCATTGCTCGTGTGGCCTGGGTCGCTACCTGGGCCAGTTGGGTAAACTGTCCCTGCAGCATGTCCCACCAGGCTTGTGATGCCTGACTGACCGAGTCTTTGGCAAAGCCGGCGTTGTCATTGGCTGCGGTGTTTTCTTCGCGGTCAGCGGTGG
>JBOIGK010000735.1:0-1639 GCA_050742695.1 Advenella sp.
AGCCAGCAGAGCGCCAGCATGCCCAACGCAGCGCCCTTCACAGGGTTGCTGCCCGTCCAGGTGGCGCTGGCCGTGGTCAGAAAACCAACAGCGATGGTGGCAACAAAGCCCCACAACATTTCATGCGCATGCCACCAGACGCCGCCCAATTGTCCCGTCAATAAATGCGGCGTAAAAATCCAGATGGCAATCGAAATAAGCGCCCAGGCAGCGCCGCATATATACAAAGGGCGAAACCCGAGAGACAGGAATGCAGAAAGGGAAAAACGGGGCTGCGCAGGAGTGGATGCATGCATGATTGTGGTGGTCAAGTAATTTCAGACACTGCGATAGGTTTTTTTACTGCGGTGTGTAATTCGTAATGTACGGGTGTTGTGTATTCCAAGGTGGAATGTAATCGTACGCTGTTATAAAAACCGACGATGTATTGAACTACGTCCTTTTGGGCCTCGGCATGGTTAGCATAATCTCGGTGCCAGACGCGTTCCATTTTCAGGTTCAGAAAGAAGCGCTCCATCACGGCATTGTCCCAGCAGTTGCCTTTGCGGCTCATGCTGCAGCGTATACCGTATTGAGTCAGCAGGGCCTGGTACGTCTCCGAGGCGTATTGGCTGCCACGATCCGAGTGCAGCATGAGTCCGGGTGGCGGGCAGCGCTGCTGGACGGCCATCTGTAGTGCGGCGACGACGAGCTCGGCGGGCATGGTGGGCGCCATGGCCCAGCCCACGATCTTACGCGAGTACAGATCCATGACGGCAGCCAAGTAAAGCCAGCCCTGCCGGGTGCGGATATAGGTGATGTCCGACACCCAAGCCTGATTAGGTTGCGCGACATCAAATTGTCGGTCAAGCAGGTTCTGCGCCACAGGATAGTCGTGCTTGCTATCGGTCGTACTGACAAATTTGCGTTTCCATACAGGGCGCAAGCCGTTCTCGCGCATGAGCCGACGCACACGAAATCGCCCCATCTGCACGCCACGCTGAGCCAGCGCCATGCGCACACGGCGACTGCCGTAGCTCCTGCCACTGGTGGTAAAGGCCGCCTTCACCTGGGCACTGGCCAGCACATCCTTGGCCGGGGCCGCGCGGTGCCGGCGTTGATAATACCCCGCACGGCTCACGCCCAAGACCCGGCACGCCTGCGCTACGGGTACGGCCTTCTCCTGCCACTGTTGAACCAATTGATAGGTCATTTCAGTTCCCGGGCGAAGAAGGCCGATGCTTTTTTTAATAAGTCATTATCCGAGCGCAATTGCCGGTTCTCTGCCTCCAGGGTTCGAATGCGCTGCTGTTCAGCGGTCAACGGCTTGCCTATGCCGCTTTGACCGTTTAACTCCGCTTCATATTGCGTGACCCAACGACGAATTGCCGTTTCTCCTACCCCCATCGTCTTGGCCACATCGCTCACACTGAGGTCTTGATCCTTGACCATGTGAACAACTTCCAATTTAAATTGGGTATCAAATTTCCTGCGTGCTTTCATTAATATGTCCTCTTAAAGTGGATTTTACCCACCTATCGAGGTGTCTGTTTAAATTAGACCACTACAGACAACATCACGCGCGAAGGAAGGTTTGGAGAATCACACCCCCATGCCGGACTCGAGACCGTGACCTTCATGCTCAACGGCACGATGGAGG
>JBOIGK010000736.1:0-2351 GCA_050742695.1 Advenella sp.
GGACTTGGTTGAATGTCTCCGTAGTTCAATGGATAGAATAAGAGTTTCCGAAGCTCTTGATACAGGTTCGATTCCTGTCGGAGGCACCATAATTTGGTGGTTATTATTTGGTAGCCATTATTTGGTAGCCATTAATTATTAATTAGCTAAGCCACCTCGGCACTTTGCAGCTCCAGACTTCGGGTTAAAGCGGGGCTTCAAGATAAGCGTCCATTTTGGCTTTTTCGCGAGTATTGGCATCACCGTCAACCCAGCGTGAGTACATCTCAAAAAACATCTTGGCAAACATCTGGGCATCAATCGTGGCGTTCGCATGGCCCGTTTGTCTTCAGGCGTAAGCGGAATTCATGCAGGCACAGCATAGCCACGTGTGCCGGGTCTAATCCTCGCCCCACGCTCTAATATTTACACCTCTCAACGCCTTGTGCCACACCTGTCGCAGACGGCTCGAATCGGCGAATCGCTGCCCAGTTCTGGGATTGATAAAGACAAAGCCATTTGGCGACCAAGTCAGCCCACGCTGACGCTCAAGGGCTGCGCCGTGAATGAGTGAGTGAATTAAATAAATGCCTTAAGCCAGGATTCAATATTCTGGGTTCGAATATTATTTTTCGCATTGTAGGTGTCACTCATCGGCCACCACATCCCGTCTCCGCGGGCAAATGCTGCCCGATAGCGAAGCATTTGGTCATCCGGGTTTAAACGCAGTGCATCCAGTAGCGTGGGCAAGGTAAATACGCCTTTAGAAAAAGTTTGTTTTGTCACGCGTTCAACCGTTTCCGCCAGTTTCCCATAGGACGTCGTTTCACCCGCGACAAATACTATTTCGTTGACAATTCGAGGCTGATGCAAATAAATTTCAGTGGTCAGTCGGCCAATATCCGCAGGTGAGGTAACGGTGACCTGCGTTCCCCATTCCCCGAGCGCATTGATAGTTTTTTCGGATAAATT
Organism: Advenella sp.; assembly: GCA_050742695.1. Taxonomy (GTDB): domain Bacteria; phylum Pseudomonadota; class Gammaproteobacteria; order Burkholderiales; family Burkholderiaceae_B; genus Advenella. The sequence goes on from JBOIGK010000736.1 coordinate 952, forward strand.
CACCACATCAAATGCTGGCTCGAAGAGAAAACTGGTAAACATGCCGGTTGAAACAATCACCCATTCTGTCGCGTTCTGTTCCCTCAGTAGTGTCCTAACGTCATACTGCTCGTCCCAGACGGGTTGACCGCTCCCTTTGCCGACTACATCGTAGTTAACGCCAAACTGCCAGGGGAAGTATCGGCTTACGCCAGCTTCCAGCACTGCGCGCGTAATTTTGATCTGTGTACCAGCTCCGGCGACAAAACCCATGCAATTGATAACGGTATCGAAACTTGCAAAGTGGGCTTTTAACGATTCAATCGTAATGGCTGCGACGTCGACAGAGATAAATTGCGCCCCGGCATCAGCCAGTTTTTGATGAATATCGGACAGCAGTTTGCCTTGTTTATCCCAGGAGGCAGGTGACACGATGACAGAGACGATGCCATTTAGTTGCGTTACTGCCGGGAGCAGGGCGTCCAGTACAGCGACTCCCAATTGTCCCGCCCCTAGTACTAATACCTTTTTAGCGGTGTTGAAATCATGTTGTTTCATTTTTATCTCTCACGTTTGTAAGCAGCATAGTTGCTACGATTAAGGCAAGTTTATAGCAGTGTTCGTGATTCGATAAGATTATGAATACAGGTTAAACTGTTTGCGAAAATGGGATAATCAACGCTTTCAAGTACAGAGAGATTATGGATAAGCTCGAATCAATGCAGGTCTACGTTTGTGTGGTGGATGCCCATAGCTTTGCCAGGGCAGCCGAAGTGCTTGGGCTGCCGCGTTCGACGGTATCCCGGGTGATAAAGGAGCTGGAGTCCTGGCTTGGGATCCAACTTCTACAGCGTACTACTCGCAAACTCAGTGTGACCGCAGATGGTCGACGTTACTACGAGGAGTGTAAAAGACTACTGGCTGATATCGCGACAATGGAATCTTCATTTCCCGGTAGATCTGCGCTGCCCAAAGGCCGTTTTAAAGTGGGGATGCCGCAGTCTCTCGCCAGACATTGCATTATTCCCAGCCTCCCGGAATTTCTGCATCAGTATCCTGAGCTGGAGTTAATACTTTGTTCAAGCGATAACGTGGAGGATATTATCCAGGATGGGTATGACTGCGTGATTCGTACCGGCAGGATCGAAGATTCAACAACGCTGGTTGCGCGGCCTCTCGTGAATTTTAAGTGGGCGATTTTTGCATCTCCGACATACATTGATAGCTATGGCAAGCCGGAGAGTTTAGATGATCTGGAAAAGCATCGCGCTGTTGGCTATCTGAACCACCGCACAGGGCGTACCACTGACTGGTTTTTTACGCTTGATGGGGCAGATTGCGCGATCCGTATGAATGAAACTCTGATCGTTGACGATACGGATGCATATATTCAGGCCGGGATACAGGGTCTTGGATTAATT
>JBOIGK010000737.1:0-2051 GCA_050742695.1 Advenella sp.
CATATCGGGCGCGAAGTCATGCTCAGTTCGATGACTGTTCGTGTGCCTTCGATGCTCACGATCGAGGACGGCGCCAGTGTAGGTGCAGAGGTCCATATTGAAAACGCCCGGGTACAGAACGGACAGCTGGTGCTGGGGACCACGCATATTGGCAAAAATGCTTATGTTGGTTCTTACTGTGTGCTCGAAGGCAATACTGTCATTGCACAGGACGGCAGATTGAACGGGTTGTCTTCGCTTTATGACGGGCAGCAAATTGGCGCCGCCCAGATCTGGGAGGGGTCGCCTTCACGGATGATTGCCAGCGATTATTGTTCTGCCTTGCCGCCACGGCCCGAACCTGGTCCGGCCCGTATTGCGTTTGAATGGCTTTTCTATGCGTTGGGTAGCCTGTTCATAGCTTTGCTCTTTTTTACGCCGCTGTTTCCGACCTTCATATTCATCGACCTGCTGGATCCGAATTTTGACTATGACAATTTCCTGTTATCGGGAATGAAATATTTCATCATTGCCATTCCGGCCTCATTCGTGCTGATTCTATTTACTGCACTGCTCTCGGCATTGGTGCGCTGGCTGGCCCTGCCCAAAATGCAGCCGGGGCGGTACTCTGTATATAGCGCGCTGTATTATCGCAAATGGCTGATCAACCAGATACAGGCGGCCAGCCTGCATACCCTGCACGGTGTATATGCGACGGTGTTTGCCTCTTCATGGTATCGCCTGCTGGGTGCACGGATCGGTAAAAATGCCGAAATTTCAACCATCATGGGGGCGGCGCCCAATATGCTTGCGCTGGGCGATGATGCATTCATTGCCGATGCCGTCATGCTGGGTGACGACGAAGTGGATGGCGGCTGGATGACCATTCGCAACACCGTCATCGGCCATCGCAGCTTTATCGGCAATGGCGCCTACGTGCCAGATGGAACAGTGGTCGCGCCCAACGTCCTGATTGGTGTGCAAACACGTGCGCCCGAAAGCGAGCAGATGAAACCGGGCGATACCTGGTTCGGTTCACCACCGATCATCCTGCCTGCTCGCGAAATGATGACGCGATTCGATGAACAGTCGACCTTTCGTCCGACTGTAGGACGTCGCCTGGGGCGTGCCTTTGTGGAATCGCTGCGCATTGTATTGCCAATGGCATTTACCATTTGCGCCGGCTATCTGATCGTCTATGATGTGGTCCGTTATGAGTCCATGGTTTCAGTCATGCAGTCGCTGCCTTCATTGATGCGCGATGGCCTTTGGTATGGCATCAGTTCCTTTGTCCTTGTCGTGGTGCTCAAATGGCTGTTGCTGCAGCGCTATCGGCCAGGTTCAGCACCCATGTGGTCTTTGTACGTATGGGTCAGCGAGGCGGTGACCAATGTCTATGAATCAATGGCTGTTTCCAATTTTCTCGATTATCTACGGGGCACCGTGTTTCTGCCACTCCTGATGCGTTTACTGGGGGTTCATATCGGCAAGGGTGTGTATCTGGACACCACGGATATGACGGAATTCGATTGCGTACATATTGGCGATTATGCCGAACTTAACGGTTTGTCCGGCCCGCAAACCCATCTGTTTGAAGATCGTGTAATGAAAATAGGGCAGGTGCACATAGAGGAGGGCGTCAATCTGCGGGCGCGCACGACGATCCTATATGGTAGTCGGGTCGGACGGGGAGCGTTGATCGGCCCGTTGACCACCGTGATGAAGGGCGAGTCTATTCCCGCCAATAGCAGTTGGATTGGCTCGCCTGCACAGAATTGGCCTCAACACCAGAAGCATGCAGACGACACGGTGACAGACGGGGCAGGCAAGTGCGAGACAGATGTGCGGGCCGAAGCGATGGCGTGACGCGCTGACAGGCTGTTCACAAAAGACAGCAAAGAAGCGGGAACGGCCTGCGCTTACCATATTTTGTTTAGATATGGAAGATTCCCACCGCAAAACAGCCGTTTTTCAGTTAAACTAATATGTCTTATATAAGACTCGTTTATCCAACGATTGTCTTTATGTTTTTTACTTGTGGGTTACGGAGCCAGCATGTCTTACCAGCACAT
>JBOIGK010000738.1:0-15080 GCA_050742695.1 Advenella sp.
ACTGTGAGTTAGTGCCGCTGTCAAAAATGAAATACGGCATAGTCGACTTCGAAATAGGATCATTCGATACGGATCATTTTTTTCAAAAAAATTTTGCGCATCACCCGCTTTTTGTCTTAATATGCGATGATCCACGGTTCATATACCTGCATCCGTATTCTTGCTGAATACTTTGATATCGCGAAATAATGTACGTAGTGCGCAAGCATCTCCCCTGCAAAGGCATCTCGGTCTGGCAATTCTTGTTATGCCTGGCCGTGCTTGCGTTCGTGTGCAGATCGGTGATCCCCAGCGGCTATATGCCTGTATTGTCGGGCGACAATGGTCGGACGGTTGTTCTGACGCTTTGCAATGCGGATGGCGGCAATGAAACGCTGCTGCTGAGCATCCCGAAGCAATCCCAGGAATCCTCTTCCCAAGACCATGCCGGCCAGGACTGTCCGTTTGGCCTGGTCATATCCCAGGGCATATTGCCCATCCTTGATTCACCAACCATGCCGGTAACGGTATGGCAACAGCGCTCGGCGCCGTTTGTGCAGCACAACCGGACTTTGCCGCCGCTGCCGGCGCTTGGTCCGCCTCTGGGATCACGCGCGCCCCCTTCCCACCTCGGCTGATATTTCACTGGTGATCGCGGTAACTGCGGTCGCCATCCCGTGATTCTCATCTCCCGAGGTTTTTTCATGCCTATTTTTCCCGCTTACACGCGGGCTGCCCCTGTTGCAGCCTTGCGTGGGCCGCTCGCGCCACCTTCTTACGATCTATTTCCATCAAGGAGGTCCCGTGCTGCCATTCAATAAATTTCTTCGCGTTATTGCAGTCCTGATCGGCTGCCTCATCCTGTACGGATGCTCTCGCCCCGCTACATTGACCAACATTCATGGGCGCGACCTGACCGACGCAGAATTTGGTCGGGACTTTTCACTGAACGGCACCGATGGCGCTCGCCATACCCTGTCCGATTTCAGGGGCAAGGTCGTTCTGGTATTTTTTGGATTCACCCAGTGTCCGGATATATGCCCCACTGCGCTGTTGCGCGCGGCAAACGTCAAAAAAATGCTTGGCAAGGACGGTCAGCGCCTGCAGGTATTGTTTATTACCGTGGATCCGGAAAGGGACAGTGCGCAATTGCTTAGCAATTATGTGACCGCCTTCGACCCCACATTCCTTGGCCTGTTCGGCTCGTTGCAAGAGACCCGGCAGACCGCCAAAGAATTTAAGGTTTACTACAAAAAAGTTCCCACCGGATCGTCTTACACCATGGATCACTCTGCACTTAGCTACCTGTATGACACCACCGGCCGCCTTCGGATCGCCCTGTCACATACCCAGCCCGATGAGGAGTATGTGCAAGATATTCGCAAGATATTGGCCCTTGATTAGTTATTTTGGAGAATGTTATGTCGATATTTATCAACGCAATGGTTGCCCTGCTATCCACGTTTATGGTCGCATCTGCATCTTATGCGCAAGTAACGGTGGATGACCCCTGGGTGCGCGCCACCGTCTCCCAGCAAACCAGCACCGGCGTTTTCATGCGGTTGACCGCAAAATCAGACAGCAAGCTGGTGAAGGCCGCCACGCCTGTCGCAGACCATGTTGAACTGCACAAGATGACGATGGAACACGACATCATGAAAATGCGTCAGATTCCGGAACTGGCACTGGTTGCAGGTCAACCTGTCGCCCTCGAGCCGGGTGGCTATCACATCATGCTGATCGGCCTGAACAAGCAGATCAACGCAGCAGACATTATCCCTATGACGCTGACCTTCGAAGACAACGACGGCAATCGTACGCAAACGCAGATCCAGGCCATCGCCCGATCCTTGCATGGCGGTCACAGCAACCATCACCAGTAAGAGCACATCCTTATGTCATACTCAACATCCATACCCGCCAAGGCGGCGGCGATCAACTTTCTACGCAGAATTCATTTTTACATCGGCCTGTTTATTGCACCCTTCATATTCGTAGCGGCATTGACCGGAACCCTCTACGTATTGACACCACAACTTGAAAATGCCATTTATGCAGACGCGCTTTATGTCAATCCGCAAGGAACCGCCAGGCCGCTGTCTGAACAAATTGAAGCGGCACAAGGCCATGCTGGCCAGCAGGCGAAAATCTATGCAGTCAGGCCCGCGCCCGAGGCGAGCAGTACGACACGCGTGCAATTTGCCGACGCCGGTTATGGGGCGTCTGAGTCCAGAGCCATTTTTGTCGATCCCTATACCCTTCAGATAAAAGGCGACATGATGGTCTATGGCACCAGCGGCGTGCTGCCTATCCGCTTATGGCTGGACAAGGCACATCGCACCCTGCTGCTGGGCGATCTGGGCAGGAACTACAGCGAGCTGGCTGCCTCCTGGCTGTGGGCTGCTGCGCTGGGAGGGCTGTTGCTTTGGTTCAGCACCCGCGCGGCGCGCAAGACGGCAAAAAAAGAAAGCACTTTCCTGAAAAATCGCCATTGGCACACAACGCTGGGACTGGTGCTCTTTGTGGGCCTGATCTTTGTATCGGTGACGGGCCTGACATGGTCGCGCTGGGCAGGAGACAATATCGACCAGTTGCGCACCAACATGGGATGGCTCACGCCACAGGTCACCACCACACTGGCTCAGGACGCGCACGCCATGCATGCAGACCCGCATGCTGAGCACCACGCCGCCATGGCGGGCATGGAGCGACCGACACAAGACTGGCCACGGGTCGTTGCCGCAGCCAGAGAGGCCGGGATCCGTGCCGGCATGATAGAAATTCGCGCGCCCAAAGAAGCAGGTAAAGCCTGGACGGTCACAGAAGTTGATCGCCGCTGGCCCACACAGGTTGATGCGGTTGCCGTCAACCCGCAAGACTTCAGTATCGTTGACCGGACCGAATTCAATACCTTTCCTTTGGTGGCCAAGTTGACCCGATGGGGCGTGGATGCGCATATGGGAATGCTGTTCGGCCTGCCCAACCAGCTGTTGCTGATCGCTTTCGGGATCGGGCTTTGTGTGATGATAGTGCTGGGGTATCGCATGTGGTGGCTGCGCAGGCCAGTCGCTTCCGGGCCCTATCCGGCAAGAACGCTTATTGCAGCGTGGATGAGTTTGCCGGCTGTGCTCAGAGCAATTTCAGTTGTAATCGCTGCCCTGCTGGGTTATGCCCTGCCCCTGATGGGTATTAGCCTGCTGGCGTTTATCGGGATCGATATTGTCCGCTGGAAATTGGGCAAGAGCCAGTCTGCGGTAATGTTGCGCAGCGGCACCTGACGGCGGGAAAAAGGGGCAGATAAAACATCGCACAGATGCTGCCCGAGGGCTTTAGTGGAAAGACGAAGCTGGCCGGATAACTCGGCCTGCTTCGATACGAGATGGGGCTCGGGGCAGAAAAGTCAATTTTCCAATGTTACTTGCCCGCCTTGATTAGCAAGATGCAGAGGCGAGCGGCTCTACAAAAACGCTGAGCCATTTCCAACAATAGGAACGTGGCGGGTCAACTAAGTGTTGATTCGTTCGATATAGCCACGATTTAATTTTTATGAATAGAAATGCGACGTATTATCATTTGCATTCTAAGAAAAATTAGTATATTATCTTTAAATGTAACCATTGGTTATCTTTCTTAGTCAATTCATAAGGAAACACCATGAGCCACACTAAATTGGATAAACAAACAACGAGTTTCGAAATAGCAGTTTCACAGATCATCAACAATTTCCATCATAAAGATATTGATCTGATAGAGCTTAATGCCTGCACTGACTCGTTCTGGTGTCACATTCCGAATCGCCCTCGCCCTACGCCACCATTAAGAATGATCTCTTTCGAAGAGTTAATCCAACACTAATTATATCTGCGCGCTCTCTATGAGATGCGCAGTCATTATTTATGTATGTACAGAGCAGTTAGGATAAAGGCATGCTTTTACAAACAGACCTAGATACACAAGTTCGAAATATTATGGGGATGATCGCCCTTTCAGATTTAGATCTCGCACGAAATACAAATGACTTCTTAACATTAGGGAAGGCTTACCGAAATATTATTTCGTCCCTACAACAGCGTCCGACATCCGATCAAATCTCTACAAACATTATCTTCGGTTTCGAAGAGTCACGGATATTCAGCTCGTACCTCACAAAGGACGCATTGTCATTATTGGACGATAAAAAACAGAACAATGTTATCGAAGACACATTGGACTTTGAAGCCGAAGAGAAAGCGGTATTAATTGATAAGGCTTTAAATTTACTAAATATATTAGATTACGAATATAGCCAGCTTTTTAAGACTTTAGTGACCGATATTTTTATCATGCCCTCAGGCTGCGCTCGCGGTGGCACTACCTCTGCTGCGGTAGGTATTATTTGGGCCAATCCGAGGTGCTATTACAAAGTAGCCGAAGTACTCGAGTTTTTGATTCATGAGATGACTCACAATGCATTATTTATTGATGAGCAATTTCATCAACATTACAACTATGACGAAATTCTAAAAAAAAGCAATTGGGCCATATCGGCGATTCTGAAAACTCCCCGACCTTTAGATAAAGTAATACACAGCATTATTGTTGCAACAGAAGTTGTACTCTTTAGAGATAAACTCCTGGGGCATCCGGAAAGGCCGTTAGTTCATCCTCCCACAAATATGTTGATAGATCAGGCACTCATATCAATTGATTCAGTTAAAACAATCATATCTACCAGCAATTTCAAAGCGCTGATCAGCCCTCGAGTCAACTATCTGCTTCAAAACGCCGAAGAAAAGTTATCGAAAATCAAACGATTGAATTAAGAACAAAACGATGAAAAACATTCTTTTCAATAGACATGCTGCTTTGTCGTTAGGCTTGGTCGTTATACATCAGTCTCTCATTGCATTATCGGCTTTGTTCCTTACGCAATTAATAACTGCATATCAAACCGGCGAGCCTTTTTCCGCAAGCTTGTTTTGGTACCTATTCTGCATGATCACGCCATTTCTGCCCGGCTGCCTGTCTCTTGTCGAGATGCAAAAATGGACAAATGATGTTCATAAAGATTTTATTGAGTTATTGCGGAAAAAGTGCTTTGCACGACCAGATATCTATACCAATATCAACCTGAGAAATTCGATCGAATCGGCCATTTCCCGCAGCTCATTTTCCATTCTGAGTGGATTTATTGCTTTTATACAAGGGTCACTGACCTTCCTGTTAAATAGTGGCTTAAGTCTGATCGTCATCGGCATCATTCTGCCCAACGAGCTGATTTTTGGCTATTTATTAAGTGTGGTCATCAGTATCGTTTCTATTGCTTTCCTGCACAAACCCATTGCTCGCGAAACAAAAAAAGTTGAACAAACCTTTGCCAACTATGGCTCCGACTTAGCAAGAGTCTGGAGCAATACAATCCTTGGGAATGTGCAAAATTTTGATAGTTGGAGTAATCAGATAACGAAGACAGGCGATAAGTATTACGAACAATCGTTGACGCAAACCAAGCTTCAACAAACCGGCAACCTGGTTTTAGGTATCTTTACATTGCTACCAACTGCGTATTTGGTTTATTCAGCGTTGGTTAGCGGAACTCTGGCCCCTGCGGTAGCCGCCGCAATTATAGTGAACCTGACCAGAGTATTTCATATACTCAACTCACTAGGTACCCTGGTTTACCAATTGCTGGATTGGTCCTCTGTTAAGGCAAGTTATCAATTTCTTTTCGATATCATACGGGACTTAGAGAGAGACGGCCATATTGCAGATGCACCGGTCAGTCCCATTAAACTCAATGACACAGAGATCTCGGGCTACGCCGAAGTGGCAACTCAATTGGCAGCGACAACTTGCGGGCGGTTCACATTAAGAGGAGAAAACGGTTCCGGAAAATCCACCTTGCTTTTATATTTGAAGAAACACTTCACCAGGGATGCGTTCTACCTTCCCGCATCCATGAATGCGCTGGTATGGAACGCTGACACCGCACCTTTATCTACCGGCCAGAGCATGCTAACGGTTCTACACGAAATTACCACCTATCCAGATATTAAATACTTTTTACTGGACGAATGGGATGCAAATTTAGATAAAGATAACAAAGCAAAAATTCATGAATTGCTGGATGAATTGAGCAAAAAAGCGGTTGTACTGGAGGTTCGGCACTAAGCTGGAGGTGACCCGCAGTCGAAGTGAGGCCTGCATGGCCGATTAAAGGCACATGATGGGCTTATACATGAGCAATGTCACTTTCGGTGAACACGAAACCCACGCGCTCTACCAACATAAGCTTGGGTTTCAGGTTCAAATCGATCCACGACCCCGTCCCCAATCCGGATTTCAAGCCGAATCAGTTTTAAAATTTGGATTGATTTGGTCAGCCACCACACGCAGAGAGGCCACAACGGTATTTAAAGTGGGATCCAGACGGTTCGTCGCCCATGCCATTCCAATGGGCCCCACCTCGTACTTTAATCTTAGCGGCAAAATCGAATATGCATTAAAACGGATATATTGACGCACGGCACTCCTTGAAATTACCGTCAGGCAATCGGTCTTTGCCGTAAGCCCGAGATTCACTGTGGGCGATGCTGATTCAACCCATGGAAGCGGTGGACTCAGACCTAAATCAAGAAATGTAGCGTCAACGGCTCGACGCAATACGGTACCGCGAGGCGGCATCACCCAAGGATGATTTTTAGTATTTTCCCACTGCAGTTGTTTTCGCTTAAGCAGCGGGTGCTTGTTGTTAACGACAACACAATGCGGATCCTCGAACAGGGCTTCTGCGCTTACACCTTTTGCGTAAGCGCGCTCATCCAGTCTCCCTATGATCAAGTCTATTTCATTACGCTCGAAACGCGCCCATAACCCAGCCGCGATGTCTTCAACGACCTCAAGCTGTATGAGTTCGCCTTGTTCACGTAAATATATAATCGTATTTGGAACCAGCACAGTCGCCGTAACAGGCATGGTGCCTATCCTCAGGAGATTGCAGCCGCTTTGGGATATGGTTTCCAGTTCGTTTCTTAATTGCCAGGAATCATTTATTGATCGCCGCATATATTGCAGGACGGTCGGCAAATATACCGTTGCTTTGATCTGTCTGCCCCGGGAAAACAATTGCACACCCAGTGCATCCTCTGCCTCGGCCAATTGCTGGGACACTGCGGGTTGACTGCGCCCCAATACAGCTGCCGCGGCTGTCAGGCTCCCGTTTTCCGCCACAGCAATGACCACTTCGAAATGCAGCAATTTGAGTCGGCGAAGCCTAAGGGCCAGTTTCCTTTCTTTAACATCCATAGCAATTCCTTATGGATCAATCGGTTTTTAACTGTATATCTTTATCGATAAAAGGTTCATGATTCTAACACTACATAAACGTGGAGAACGTTCAATGAACTGGTTCATGAAACTATCGCTGGGCATTTGTGTAACTTGCATAGGACCCCTATCGTCGGCTGCGCCCTCGACCTTCCCCGAGCGAGAGATTAAATTGGTGGTCCCCTTCCCCCCAGGCGGCGGCACAGATATTGTGGCGCGCAAACTAGCGCAGGCCTTGACAGCAGACTTGGGCAAGACGGTTTTTGTGGAAAATCGAAGCGGAGCGAGCGGCAATATCGGCGCTGCTGCCGTTGCGAGAGCCCCTGCCGATGGCTATACATTAATGCTCACTGCTGCCCCGTTTGCCATCGCTCCGGCTCTATTTAAAGATCTATCGTTTCATCCTGTGAAGGACTTCACGGCTATTACTGAAGTAGCCACGGTACCGTTGTTAATCGTAACTCGCCCCGACTCACCGCTCAATAGTATTAAAGATCTGATTGCTGCAGCAGGCAAAGACGGGACAGACACAACCTATGCAACATTTGGTATGGGCTCACCGCCGCATTTAGTGGGCGAGAAAATCCAGGAGCTTGCCCGTATAAAAATGAGACAAGTGCCCTACAAGGGTGGGCAATCTGCGTTGGCAGACATTCTTTCAGGGGATGTGACTATTGGCATACTGGACGTCGTTTCTATGATGCCGCTCGTAAAAAGTGGCAGACTAAAGGCGTTAGCCATTACAGGGCCAGCTCGCTCCCAGGAATTATCGAATGTGCCTACCCTGAGCCAACAGGAAGTTGCTTTTGATGCGGTAGGCTGGTATGGATTATTTGGGCCTGCACGAATGCAGCGCGAGGTTGTAGAAAAAATCAATGCCGCCGCCAACAAAGTGTTGGCAACCGACGAAATACGCACGCTCATCACCAGAAGTGGTTCAATCCCCATTTCCCCACCGACGACCGCCGACCAATGGCAAAACATATTCAATAACGACGTACAGCTTTGGGGAAAAATCGCTCGAGACTCCGGGGCTACGGTTAATTAGCGGTGTCTTTTTCCAATCATATTCTCCGTCAACAACCACAATGAACGCAAAACCCTATCAATTCAAAGTTAGCAAGGATATCGTGTATGGCCACGGAGCCATCCGATCTGAATCAAGCGGTCAAGTCACGCTTCGTAACTTGACGCTTGACCTTTATGAACCGGTACGCATTGACGGCAATCGAAAATTACCTGCTCTTATCATGGCCTTCGGCGGCGCCTTTCATCGCGGGACCAAAGAGGACGACACATTTGGAGAGTTGCCTGACCAAAATAACTCGGTAGCATGGTACTGCCAGGAATTTGCCAAGCGTGGATTCGTCACATGCTCAATTGACTATCGTTTGATCCCGGAAAATCCGGAGCCAGGAGATACCCCGGTTGTGATGGACCCTGCCAATATTCCTCGCTCACGCGTGGACGAAGTACGCAAACTCATGGGTTTACCACAAGCAAGTCAGGAACTGCTATGGCGCGGTATAGAAGCGGCAAGCGACGACATGCGACTTGCGACTCGTTTTGTTCGGAGCCAGGCCGAACGGTGGAATATAGATACGGAAAAGATTGCCATAGGAGGCTTCTCTGCCGGCGCTCGTACGGCTTTGAATGTGGCTTTGGGTGAACACGAAGACGTAGCAGCAGTCGTGTCGCTATCTGGCTATATGCATGTTAGTGATATAGAAAAGCACGCTGGCGGCGCGAACAACTTGCCGCCTGTGCTCTTTATTCATGCTGAAAATGATCTCGATTACATTAAGAATAACGCATCGATCATCATAGATTGCTTAGGCCGGCTGGGACTTTTTTGCGATGCCCCGGAAGTTAAAGGGGCTACCCATTTTTACCCTGCAAATGCGCTCGCGTGGCATGAGAAAAACGGAATCACAACTGTCGAGGAAGCAATGGCTATGTTTTTGGAACAAACACTTTTCGCTGGAAACTATTCAGGACTGCTCGAAAAATAACCTGGCACGATTTTTTGCGCACTCCAGCAAAGTGCATATCCGGAACTTAAATAATATGAATCACTTGGCCAAACGTTATACACCGTCACCAGGACAAATACTTTACTGTGCAGCTACTCTCTCAAAGCAAATGATTTTGTTTGGCGCTGCGTGTCACTCTTACCGGAACCGATTTGTAAGACGGTGTTCCGCTATCCTGATCGAAATAATCCAGTGGTACGAGCACATTGGCTTCAGGATAATAAGCACCGACCGAGCCGGGTGCAATGTCGTAGGCAATCACCGTAATGCCGGACATACTCAATTTTCTTTCTGAGACGACGGTTTCGATATCCACAAGATCGCCATGTTCCAGGCCTTGTTTTTCCAGATCAATGTCATTCATGAACAACACATCTCTGCGACCAAAAACCCCTCTGTAGCGGTCATCCAGCGCATATACGGTTGTGTTGTATTGATCGTGACTACGCAGTGTAATAAGACGCAGTACATCTTCTGCCTCTACTTCTGCATCCTCGCTGACTCCTCTGAACACAGAAAAAATGGCCTTGCCTGACTCTGTTGGCCACTTGCGCTCGGTGGGCGGCAATGGCATGCGAAATCCGCCGGGAATCCTGATTCGCTTATTGTAGTTGTCAAAACCGGGAATGGTTTTCTCGATCAAATCACGGATGGCATCGTAGTTGCTTACCAGATCCTGCCACGGAACCTTGCTGTCCGGCAACGTTGCCATGGCCATGCCGGCGACAATTGCCGGCTCAGATTTGAGAAACTCGGAGGCCGGTTTCAACTTGCCGGATGAGGCATGCACCATGGACATGGAATCCTCGACCGTGACCGACTGTCGCTCACCTGCCTGAATATCAAGTTCAGTACGACCCAGGCATGGAAGTATCAGGGTTTCCCTGGCCACAAGCAGATGCGAGCGATTCAGTTTTGTACCGACGTGTACGCTCAAGTCCAGCTGCTTCATTGCATGAAACGACTGCCCGGGATCAGGCAATGCAACGGCGAAGTTTCCACCCAGACAAATCAATGCTTTTGATTTTCCCTCAATCATTGCCTGCATTGCTCTGACAGAATCATGCCCATGCTCTTGAGGAGGCACAAATCCGAATACCTCTTCAAGATTCTGCAGGAACTGGCTTGACGGCTTTTCGGTGATGCCGACAGTGCGATTGCCCTGCACATTGGAATGTCCACGCAGGGGGCAAATGCCTGCCCCCGGTTTCCCAAAATTACCGCGCATCAAAAGCAAATCGGCAATCAGACGAACGTTGGCGGTACCTTTATTGTGCTGTGTAATTCCCATGCCATAGGAGACAATCGTCGCCTGGGATTTGGCATAAGCGGCTGCCACTTGTTCCAGGTCGGCACGCGGCAAACCGCTCTCTTTCTCTATCTTTTCCCACGATGTGTCACGCAGGTCCTGAGAAAACTGAGCAAATCCTTGTGTGTGCTCTGCAATAAAATCGTGATCAATGACATTATGATCTGTCTCATCCAATGCCAAAAGCGCTTTCATGATGCCTTTGAGCGCCGCCGAATCTCCACCTGATTTCACCTGATAATACGATGACGCAATTCTGGTCGAACTGTATGTTGCCATCTCGACCACGTTCTGGGGATCGGTAAAGCGTTCCAGCGCCCTTTCTTTCAAAGGATTCAGGACGATAATGGGTACGCCCCGTCGTGAAGCTTCATGCAGCGTGCCCATCATCCTCGGGTGGTTAGTGCCGGGATTATGTCCAATTGAGATAATCAGTTCCGTATCTTCAAAATCGTCCAGCGATACTGTCCCTTTGCCTATTCCGATTGAACGCGGCAATCCCACGCTGGTCGCTTCATGGCACATATTGGAGCAGTCGGGAAAGTTGTTGGTACCGTACTCACGAGCAAAAAGCTGAAATAGATAGGCTGCTTCGTTGGACGCCCGGCCAGAGGTATAGAACTCTACCTGGTTCGGCGACAATCCGCGCAGAACAGTACCGATACGCTCAAACGCAGTATCCCAGCTTACTGGGCGCAATGTGTCCGTTTCACGATCATAGGATAGCGGCTGCGTCAGGCGACCATAATTTTCCAATTCATAATCGGTTTTTTTCAACAACGAGGTCACTGTATTTTGTGCCAGAAAATCTGCAGTCACGCGTTTTTTGGTTGCCTCCCAGGTCACCGCTTTTGCGCCATTCTCGCAAAACTGGAACGTGGACCGATGTTCTTTATCAGGCCAGGCACAGCCGGGGCAATCAAAGCCCATTGGCTGGTTGGTCCGCATCAGCGTGACAGGCGCTTCCATCATATCCATTTGCGTTCGGACAGCGACAGCGGTTGCCTTGAGCGCACCCCAGCCACCCGCCGGCGCATCGTAGGGGCGTATGCCCGGTACCTCACGTCTTTTCGTAGTCATAGGACCTCCTGCATAACGGTGAGCAAAGGAAACGAAAACTAATTAAACAGATGAAGCCTGCACGCTTTCTGTTTCTGCAGGCTTGCGTGAAGCGAGCGACTCAAGCAGCGTGACGGACGGGACAAAAAACAAAGTACCGGTGACGGCGCGGCTAAAATCGAGTAACCGATCGTAGTTACCGGCAGGACGTCCGACAAACATATTTTCCAGCATGGTTTCGATGATACTTGGCGTACGCGCATAGCCAACAAAGTAAGTGCCGAACTCACCCATGCCCGGCCTGCCAAAAGGCATGTTGTCTCTGATGATCTTCAATTCGCGTCCGTTTTCTTCCACCGTCGTCAGCGCGCTGTGGGAATTGGTTGGTTTGACGTCTTCGTCAAGCTCAATATTGGCAAATTTGGTGCGGCCAATGACCTTTTCCTGCTGTTCAACGGTGAGCGCATTCCAGGCGTTCATATCGTGCAAGTATTTTTGCACCAGTACATAACTGCCGCCAGCAAACGCTTGATCCTCTTCTCCGATAACGGTGTAGTCTTCAGCCTGTCGGCCTGTCGGGTTTTCAGTGCCATCAACAAAGCCGATGATGGCACGCTGATCGAAGTAGCGAAATCCGTGTACTTCGTCGATCACCGTCACGGCATCGCCAAGTTTTGAGATCAATTGGGTAGCAAGCTCGAAACACATATCCATTTCGTCGGCACGAATATGCAGCAGCAGATCTCCAGGTGTGGACACGGCTATCCGCTCTCCCGACCCGATGGCCTTGAAAGGATGCAATTGCATTGGCCGTGGCTGACCAAACAGCCGATCCCATGCATCCGAGCCGAATCCGCAAACACAGCTCAACCCGCTTGCCGGAAAACGCGTACCGACAGAGCGCACCAGGCCTTCGACATCTTCGCACCAGGCGCGCACCGTCGCTAGATGCTCGTTGTCTTGAGCTATGGTTGCAACGATGAATATTGCGTTACGAGTGACCGGATTGGAAACCGCCTGGGGTTCATTGATAGAAGTATTCATATGTTCCTGATGTACGGGCAAAGGATAGATTGATGACGTTATAGCCCTTAGTTTGGATGAACAGTGGACGAAGAAAGCGCTCGTGTTAAAAGCGCTACAACGTCAGTCTGGAGAACCAGATGCTCTTGGCTATTGCGTCAAAGCGTTGCCTTGATTTTACGTTTTATCGTGATGATAAGTCGCGTCCAAATTCATCTATTTGCAATTTCATTGACTGAGCGGATACGATGGGGTAGCCAACCCGATAGATGAAGCGCGCACTGGACTACGCTTGCGAAGGCCTATGGGAAATGGGTGCGGCAGGCCAATTTGATCGATTGCAACAAGTGAAGCAGGTTGTCACCAGCGACGCAATAGTGACAAAACACAGTTCAAACAGCCCTGTTCCAGTATCAAACCAGATTTATAATTTATTTATTGTTCATATATACATCAAAGCACTGGCGGTTTTGGGGCATCCATATTATTGCTTGGGACTGCCCAGCAAGAATTCATTCATGAAACACCAGATGTGCAACCCCAACTGGCTGGCGCTCCAGCTTACCGATCAAGATAAATTGCCATGCCGATCTTATGGGATGGGCATGGCGGTAAAAGTCGGGGCCGATGCAGAGGTATCCCAACACATCGGATTGAAGACAAATAATGACGCTGATTAGCCGCCGACCTTGCAGTCCTTGACAAGAACGTTACCAACGGTGGAAGCCTGACCCATTCCGCCCTGTCGCGCATCCTGGGTGAGCATTTTGCCATTGACCGAACCTACGTTTTCACGCGTGAATTTATCGGTGGTCCAGGTATACCCATTGCCGCGGAATGTATTGCCTACCATGTCGGCGTTACTGGTCGTGGCACGCGTCAGTTCCATTGCTTGGTTGGAATAGACGACTTTGGCGGCTAGCGGCTCCTCACCCTGGAAGGTGTACTGGACGCTTACGGGCTGGGTGTTGCCTTGACCGCAGCTATATTCGACCGTTTGTTGCGACAAATCCTTGCCGTTTTCATTTGAAGTAGAACACGCGGCCAGTCCTGCACACAGACACAAGCCAGCAAGTGTTTTGAATTTATAGTTCATAAATGGTCCTTTTTAAGATCCAGGCATCACGCCTGCTCGTAAATTTTTATACCATCGTCACTACACAGCACCTGTAAACGTTCGTGCCCAATTGAAAACGTTCGTGGCGAAACAGGGCACATGCAATCGTTTGAAAATGAATTCATATAGTTTGTTGAAGTTGCTTGTGTGGGTAAACAACACTTTTTTCTCTAAACAACACTATTGACCACGAAACCCATGACCCAGGGCTGTGGTCCATGAGCAAACAGACAATGGAACGCACGACCGCCTTTACCGTTGCCAGACAAATTATTTCAAACGAGCTTGAACAAGCCATGGAATGTTCGCTGAAAAGACTGGGGAACGCTTAGCGATGTACTCGAGTACCTGGCCTGCGTCCATGCCGCCATTGCGCAGGCGCATCAATGTACCTTACGCGATCCTTAATTCAATTATGATATTATGTCGGATATAACTATATGACTCATAGATATAAAGAATAAAACCAACCGTTCAGGGAGACAATAATGAAAGAACTGACTAATGCAGGTCGTCGTCAGATGCTCATATCAACAGGCAGCATCGCCGCGATGGCAGGGCTGGCTGGCGTGGCCCGCGCCGATCTGGGCAAGGCGGATCCGGGCGCTGGCGGCTCGGCCGCCAAGCCTTTGCCCGGCTATGCCAATTGGAAAGATGCCGACAGCATGATCGTGCATAGCGCGAACACCATAGAAACCCGGCGTACGGCCTTTGGAAACGGCGTTATCACGCCAACTAATCGCCTGTTTGTCCGCAACAACGTGGCGCCGCCGACTGACGCCAGCATGGTAAAAGAGCCGGATAGCTGGACGCTTGAGGTCAGCGGCGTTGCCAAGCCACGCAGCTTCACCGTGGCCGAGCTTAAAACCCTGGGCTTGGCGGCCGTACCCATGGTCCTGCAGTGTTCAGGCAATGGCCGGGCCTGGTTTCCCCATAAACCCAGCGGTACGCAATGGACGGTGGGCGCCGCCGGCTGCGTCGTTTTTACCGGCGTGCCGGTCAAAGCGTTGCTGGAAGCCGTGGGCGGCATGAGCGAAGGCATGGTTTACATGACCAGCACGGGTGGCGAAGCCATTCCGCAAGGTCTGGACCCCAACACCCTTCGGGTCGAGCGCTCGGTGCCGATTTCAGCCATGGAAGACGCCATCCTGGCATGGGAGATCAACGGCGAGACCCTGCCGCTGGCGCACGGCGGCCCCTTGCGCATCATCGTGCCCGGCTATACCGGCGTGAACTCCATCAAGTACATCAAGCA
>JBOIGK010000739.1:0-7510 GCA_050742695.1 Advenella sp.
GGATGACCATGACCCACCCGGCCGGTTACGCACTGGCGCTGGGCTTATGGATGCTATCACTGCCTTATTTGCTCAAGGCCAGGACAGCCTTGCGCGATGAGCAGACGCTGAAACACAAAATACTCCGGGATGGGGCACCGGCCTCGGGCACGGTGCTGCACATCGAGCGGGCTGGCGAGCAAACCTATACCGATGAGTTTTACGATATCACATTGCAAACGTCATTTTCAGCAACGCCCGTCGTGATCCGCTCCCTGCTGCCAGATCACATACGCATTACCGCGGGCCAGATCCTGCCGCTGCGCTATCTCGCCGAGCAAGAACAAGCGATAATAATGTTTGAATCCGACGGCGCTGCCCGAACTGATATTGCGCCCCCGCAATCTGATCTCCCCTGATACGACATCATCCCGCGAAACACTGGTTTTTAAATTGGAAACTAGGAATGATATCCATCACGATAACGTTTCTGCGATTACTCTTTTCTACACCTGATAGCCTGACCGACGGTTTATTATTCAATTTATAGGTTGTCGAGTAATTGGCCAGATGCGAGGTCTGGCTCATAAAAACCTGCGAGGCAATACCGCCGGCAACGCCAGGTTGATCACCGAAAGAGATAATTTTCTTGGTGCCTTTGTTATGCACGGGAGCACAACAAAACAGCAGGCGAAAGCAGGGGTTAGGCGCCAACAAGTGCGTCCCGAAGTTCGGGTAAGGGATGGGGAGCATGGCTGGCGGCGTTTTACAGCAGTCCGGAAATCCCAAATATCCGCCGCCTAATGAAGTAATGTTGTACATGTTTTGTTCCTGTCTTTTCTATCAAATTTCGGAGCGCATGCGCAACGCATGCAATTCGGCGTCTCTCAACGCCTGGTCTACAGGAGCCACGCCGGGCTTAACCGCCAGCCATGGATCGGTGCCGCTGACGCCGTGCATCGAAGTATATTCGAAGCTGGCGCCGCTAAAAACGGTGCGTTCCAGCAAGGCATAATCGAACCTGGCATATGCCAGCGCCGCCTGGCTAAAATCGGCTCCACTGCAGTCAGCCCGTTCGAACGACGCGTAGTCAAGGCGAGCATGCCTGAAATCGGCCTGCATCAATGCGGCGTCAGTCCAGACTGTTTTTTCCAGATCGGCTTCGTATGCGCGCATACCGTGCAGCGTGGCCTCTGCGAACAAAGTATATTGGCCCTGAACGCGACTCAAATCGGCGCCAGATAAATCCGCCTTGGCAAAGACCGATTGCGACAGGGTTGCGCCAACAAACAAGCAATCGTTCAGCAAGGCTTCAGTGAACTGGCATGCCACGAATACCCGGTCTGAAAACTGCTGTCCTTGCAGGTTGCAGCCAATGAACATCATTTGCTTGAACTGCTGGTTAAGGAACCGGGTTCGGCGCAGGTCGGTTTCGTAGAAAACCAGGCGATCCAGCTCTCTTTTGCCAAATTCCGCGTTCACAAAAGACGAATCCTTGAAAACACTTTTGGAAAAGCTGGCGACATGCAGACTGCAATTGTCAAAGCAACAGGCCTGGAAAATCGTGCTATCGATGTGGGCGTCTTTCAGGTCCGCGCCTTTCAGGTTGACCTCGTTCCACGCCGCGTCGTGTATCCGGGCCACTTGCAAACTGGCTCGCTGCAGATCGCACTGCGTGAACACGCTGTCTGTCAATTGCACGCCATCCATGCGCGCATCGTCCAGGCAGCAATCAATGAACGTGCAGGCAGTCAGGACACAGCCGGATAAATCGGCACCACGAAAATTCACATGATCAAATGCCATGCCCGACAGATCCATGGCACGCACATCCTGGCCCGAAAAATCCTGTTCCGAGCACGGTTCTCCTCGCGTTTTGAATCGTTCCAGCAACACCCTAGCCATGGCCAAACAACGCCTCCATATCGACGGCATCGCGATGCATCGGATAAAGTTCCAGTTGCTGCCGATAGGCTTTGTCCAGGCGCGTCGCCGGGTCTATCCTTGCCTTGGAAACATTAGTCCTGAAAAAAGTCGCGTGATCGAAGTTGCATCCCTCTAATCCGGCCTTTTCAAACGTCGCCTGAATCAGATCTGCCCCGCGAAACGAACTGCCCGCCAGCTCAGCCTTATGAAAGATGCAATTGCGCGCACCAACAAAATCAAAATTGCAGTCATGAAGCACCGACTTTGTAAAATCAGTACCGTTCAGGTCGCTACGGGTGAACTGGCTGGATGACATGTCTACCGCCATGAAATTGCATTCCAGCAGGCGGCTGCCAACAAACCGGCATGCCGTCAGGGTGACATCTTCTTCAAATAAAATATTGACCAGCTTACATTGCGTAAAGCTGCAAGCGTTCAAGCGGCATTCCGTCCAGGAAACATCCTTGAACGTCCCCTCCTGTACAACGAGACCCTCGAACTGACTTTCTGTCCATGCCACTATGAATAAATCGCAGTTTTTCAATTGCAGGTTCCTGGCCTCGCCATCTGTGATAATGCAGGCATTGAAGCGACACGCCTCAAATATCGTATCATGCAGAATGAGCCCTTCTGGCATCAGACTGGACAAACTGGCCTGCGCAACATACGTCCCAACGAATGACAGCTGGTCAGTATTGGTTTCATGAAACAGGCAATCGCGTAACTGCGCGTCGCTTATTCGCGCCATGGCAAGATTCGCATTGGTGAAATCAATCCGATTCATGCGTGCACGTGCGAACCGCGCCCGTGTCAGTACAGCTCGCGTGAAATCGATCTGTTCCAACTGCGCATCTTCGAAATTGACGCCCTCCAGGAAACTATCGGTAAAATTCGCGCCGCTAAGACGGATCCCGCGCAAGTCTGCGCCAGTCAGATCCATATCCGACAAGTCTCGATTGAGCTGATAACGGCGCATGACTTCCTGTCTCACACCAGTGCTCTGATCCTCGTCAAGCACGACCGCAGGCCTCTGATATTGCGCCGTATACAAGTACGATTTGCGAGTATTTTTTCTAAGCTGATCAATCGTCGCGACACTCATTGATGCCTGCGCGGCGCGGCCCTGCCCCTGCGCCTGCTCGCGCAACATATCGAAATGACTCAAGTCGGGCGGACCGGCATGATCGATCTGGATCTGGGCCAGATCCGTCTCGTCCATGTCGGCGTATTTATCCATTTGTGCAATATACTCGTCAAGTTCAGGCGTGTCCTGCTGCGCTTGCTCGGCCACCCCCCTGGCCTGGACCCGACCATCCTCACCCAGTTTTGTCAACCGCGCACGTCGGTCCGACATCGACATATTTTTGAAATCTTCCGGCGGTCCAACGAAAGGCGGATACATATCATCGTAATCAAGCCCCTGGTTCTGCATCCATTTTTTTATCTCCGTCTCTTGCGTGTTGACGAAACGCGCCAGACGGTCTGCCAACGGGGACTCCTGCATCGCCAATTCATCTTGTGCGTCGGGGCGCAATAAATCTGCGGTTAACAGTTCCTCATCCAGCTCATAATGCTCGGAAGCCACTTCTGGATCCAGTCGATATTGCATGATTTGTCGGTAATGCTGGAGCGGGCGCGGCGCATTTTGCCGCTCTATTGCTCCCATGATCACCGCCACGTCGTCGGCCTCTTCGTCCCTGATTGGCACTGTCCCATGGAACATGACAATCATGGACAGGGTATCGGGCAGCAACCAGACGGTCGACGCAACCATATTATCTACTTCCACCAGGTCATTGCCATCGGGATGATTGCCGCCAGCGGTCGGCTTGAATTTCAGGAAACAACGCGCACGAAGTTCCGGCAGCGTACCTTCCCAACAGTGCTTCTGTTCATTCATATTCCATATTCGGAAACGCTCGCCCAAGGGTAGCTGCATGCGATTACGCCACTGCTGGTCTGGTCGGGCCATATTGAATATTTCCGGATTCATATCCGGCAGGAATCCTGGGAACTCGTATTTATGCCATTGCTCGCTATAGGTGCCTTGCATGCCAATGCGATCAGGATGCGTTAGCCCGATAGGTCCGAAGCAGGCCGGCTCGGGACTATCCTGCCGGTGCGCGATCCTGTGCAACGGATCCTCAATATTAGGCAGCGGTATCGCCTCGGTACCGTTGACATCTACCTTCGTCGTGCCCTTGCCTGCCGGGTTGGCCGCGACCTTCTCGCCGCCAAATGCATGACTCCAGTCAATGGGCATGGCGTCAAACGGCTCGGGCGCTGTTATCGATTGGTTGATCCAATACCGCTGTCCGGATACCACCAATTGTTTCTCAAGCTCACCAATCTGCGCGCGCACCATGCAAGCCGTCTTGTCTGATTGATGCGCCGTATAGGCATGCCCGCTAATCAAATACTCTGGAAACGCCTTGGGCATGATATGGTCAAGCATGCCGCCGCTATCGAGCGTCGGCAACAGATCCGCCCAGATCCGCTGGTCGTCCTGCAGGAAATGTCCCTGCTGATCTTGTTCTACCAGGGCGTAGATTGCAACGCTGAGATACGGCCGACCATGCCAGGAGTAGGGACGCGTGAGCAGGCTGAATCGATCTGCTTTTATGGTTTTCATATGTGATCAGTGTTGCGATTTCTTTTTGGTGGGCTGATAGACGAAAATGCCGCCCAACTGTTTCATATCCTTTGTCTTGTCATTCAGAAAATCGGCCCGGGATTTGTTGATGCCCTGCACTTTGAATTGCGCGATACCTGCCTGCACCCTCACCGGCGACGGCAGCAGGAAGTACTTGCCGGTATTTGTCGTCAAGCCCGAGAGGTTCATGTACATCCCCGACATATTGATGCTATATCCATACAACGATATATTGATCGGAGACATCAGGATCTTGGCAATGAACAAGGACACCTCTACCGCCCTGATTTTCATAATGGTGTAATAGGTCTCATGAACGATTGGCGCCTTGCAATGAATCCCTGTATCGGTCAGCCAGGCAAGGAAAGAGTTATGCTCATGTAGCGACGGCTTATCCACTGTCTTGTTCAGTGTATTCTTATATTCAAGATCCACTTTGCCGACATGATGGTCGGTCGCATTTCCAATAATTTTTGCCATCTTGCACCTACCAACCGTTGATCGTCAGCCCGTTGAAGGACACGGTCTTTTTGTTTATCTTTTTGATTTTCACGTGTTTTTCCCAGGAAAGCACGTGCAGTATGGGCGTAAACACATGGCTGTTCTCCTCTGCCTGCGAGTGGGTGAACTTATACGGTGAAGGATTGAAAAAAAATGCGCCCATCAGCATATAGATGCCGGCCATTTCGGTTTTATGGGTGGCGGCCGCAGCCACGTTCAAACCGTTCATCTGCAGGTTAACGAACGATGCGCCCAGCTGTATCCCGGTTACATTAGTGCTGAATGTGTAATCCAGTTTTTTCTGATCACACTCGAATGTGATCGTATCGCCGTTGCGATAATAGATCTGCCCGCCCGCGTCCACAGTCAGGCCATTCTTGTAATTCATCACGGTATGCTGATCAACCGTGATGTTTTCCGCCGCCTCGAGCTCTGTTGTCAGATTCTGCTCATAAGCATTCGTAAAGGTACTTTTATAGAAAGCCATAATTCACAGTAATGATATTGTCAGGAGACTTTTGACTTACTGGCGGTTTCATGTTCATTTCCAGTTCGCACATACCTGATTGCGTGCAGAACTTTCTTCTTTTTGCTGCGGTTGTCATATTTATGCGATAACGGTGTCGCCACCACTGTCACGAGCATTTTGAACAGATTTAAATTCACCCATGCAACTGAGCCATGACTGGTCACGACGGTTCCTAATGAATTGGTAGCGCCGGTGCTCAGGAAAAAAACGCCATATGCATTCACGTTAACGCCTGCGATCGTGGACGTGAAGTTCTTGCTCATTGTCTTTCTGTCGGTATCCACATCAAGATGGACACCACTTACATGGTCCACCAGGACCGTGGCATCAATTTTCAGCTTGCCTGAATCAACAGTAATATCCAGCCCTTGCTTATAATTCTGTATTGAGATGCCGTCCACGGTCTTGTGTTCCGTGCCCTTCACCGTATAAGTGGCGGGTCCCTGAAACTTGTCACGGTAACTGCCCTTGTAAAGTGCCATGAGTTACGTCCAGATAAATATATGTGTGCCTGCCCTTTTATTACAGTCATGCACGAAAGGGCACCTGCAACCAAAAGCATTAATAAAAACAACACCTACCATGAAAAACGTACTAGTGCGACGCCTGCTTCTTCTGGTGGACCGACCTGCTTGTGCGGCCTGAGTCTCTTACCTAAACGAATAATTATGGAATACTTTACGATATAGGTATTAGTAATTTACTTATATTAATTCTGTCATCATATTCGCACTAACCCTAGAATTGAAACAATTCATTCTGCCCCGGCAAAAGCGGTTTGTCCGAAAATATCACAAGTGTAGATGCCAAGAGGTTTAAGCTGTCAATCAGCCTTAATTACTGATACATTTAGTTTCTATTTGCCTGATGACCTGAAACAATGGCGCAGGAACCCATCCGGCGATAACTACAGATTGGCACAAAAAAAAGCGCCTTCGCGCTCTTTTTTACCTCCCGCTTGCCTTCGTGCTTCAAAGCAATTTTTGCAAATCGGCGGCAATATCTTCAGGGGGCGTATTCGGCTTGAACAGGAGTCTGGATTCTCCCTTGGCATCAATGACATACAACCCCGAGCTGTGCTCCATTGTATAGCTTGTCCCGCTATCGACCTTCTTGTAATACGCTTTGAAGGACGAAGCCGCTTTGGCGATCTGGTCGTCCGAACCGGTCAACCCCATGAATGAAGGATCGAAGGCCGCCACATATTGCTTCAACACCTGCGGGGTATCGCGTTGCGGATCGACACTGATCATGACCACTTGTACTTGATCGCGTGCTTGCGGCGCAAGTTTTTCCTTCACCTGAGCCAGCTCTGCCATGGTCGTCGGACATACGTCAGGACATTGTGTGAACCCAAAGAACACCACCAGCACCTTGCCGCGATAAGCATCCAGCAGTTTGATCTGCTTGCCATTGTGATCAAGCAGTTCCAAATTCTTGCCAAAACCGGTACCGGTTATGTCCGTGCCAGTAACGCCAGACAACGTACTCGCGGTGCCGGCAGACGCGCCTGAGTTTGCCGTACCGGCACCACCGCTATTGTCGCAAGCCGACAGGACGACCGCCAGGGTCAGCGCAAGTGCAGTCCTGGACGCGATCCGCAAGTACATTGAAGACATCATAGCAAACTCCATTTTTTATGACAGGCACCGTTGCATGGCGCCCTACCCATCAGCCAGCAATGCCCGACATCAAAATCCAGTGATCGATCAACAGCGCCATAAACAGCAAGGATAGATAAAGGATCGAATAGCGGAAAGTCTTGCGGGCCAGTTCGTCACTGTATGCCTTGTATAGCTTGTATGCATAACCGATGAAAATGGCGCCCAGTATCAGCGCGCTGGACAGATACATATAGCCGCTCATGCGAATCACAAATGGCAATATGGTGATCACTAGCAGCATGAAGGTGTACAGCAGGA
>JBOIGK010000740.1:0-2799 GCA_050742695.1 Advenella sp.
ATCCACAACATTTTGGTGAAGCCATAATAACTGTCCACACCATTGCCGGTAATTTCAAACAGGCGCTCCAGGTCTACCTGTTCTCGAATCGCATCGGTTTCCGCCGTCGCCCGCCTGTCCATCCAGATCAGACACGGGTACAGGGGCTGGCAGCTGGCATCGACAGGAATCCCGGCGCCGCCATAAAGGCTACTGATGCACAGGCCGGCGATCTGTTCCTGCTGAACGCCTTTTTGCAGCGCATGCGCCACGCATTCGCGCACACTGCGCAGGAACGCATCCAGCCAGACCCTTGCATCCTGCTGCGCCCACAGCGGCTCAGGTGTATCCGGGTGGTATGCGACACTGGCCTGGGCAAGGACGCTGCCGTCGGTTCCGGCGATAAGCGCCTTGGTGCTCTGCGTGCCAATGTCTACGCCAATAATATATTTGTCCATGGTCCTGTCTTTCTTGTTTAAGCCAATATGTTGCATCGTTCAAGGGGATGCCGTAAGCAGCTGAAAATACTGGTTGTTATAAAATTAACATTATTGTTAGAATATTAACAATATCGTCATGCAATTACGCCTCTTTCAAGGAGGAGACACTTCGTGAGTCCCCCAAAAAATCCTGCCACCCACCCTGGTCAGTGGCAACCGGTTGCCCGCAACCAGATTATGCCATTGGATCTGGCGCTGATTGAAGCACAGCGCGCCAATCTGAGTGCTATCGAGCGACGTATCGCTTCCCTGCCCGGCCGCCGCACTGTCAAGAAGCAGGCACAGGCTGCCTGGCTGCTCAAGGCGGTCAGTTGCATTGATCTGACCACGCTCAACGGCGATGATACACCGGAGCGGGTGCGCCGTTTGTGCGCCAAGGCTGCCCAGCCCGTTCGTCAGGATTTACTTGATGCCATGGGGTTTACCCTGCCGCTGACCACGGGCGCCGTCTGCGTATATCATCGGTATGTAAGCACCGCCGTCAGCGCCCTCGCCCACACCAATGTTGCAGTTGCCGCTGTGTCTACCGGCTTTCCGGCAGGGCTCTCGCCACACGAACTGAAACTGCAGGAAATTGCCGCGTCGGTCGCGGCCGGCGCCAGGGAAATTGATATTGTGATTACTCGCGAGCACGTACTCACCGGCAATTGGGCCGCGTTGTATCAGGAAATGTGCGAGTACCGCCAAGCCTGCGGCGACGCGCATGTGAAGGCAATTCTGGCAACCGGGGACATCAGGACCCTGCGCAATGTGGCCAAAGCGTCCATGGTGTGCATGATGGCCGGCGCCGATTTCATCAAAACCTCCACTGGCAAGGAAGGCGTCAACGCCACCCTGCCGGTTTCACTGGTCATGTTGCGCGCCATCCGCGCCTTCCGCGAGCTTACCGGTTTTCAGGTGGGCTACAAGCCCGCTGGCGGCGTGTCCACAGCCAAAGACGCCATCAACTACCTCATCCTGGTCAACGAAGAGCTGGGCCGGCGCTGGCTGGAGCCTGACCTGTTCCGCTTTGGCGCCTCAAGCCTGCTGGCCGATATCGAACGTCAGCTCGAGCACTTCGTGACCGGCCGTTATTCGGCCACCAACCGCCACCCGATGGGTTAACGCCATGACTGTCA
The DNA here is from genome assembly GCA_050742695.1 of Advenella sp. Lineage (GTDB taxonomy): Bacteria > Pseudomonadota > Gammaproteobacteria > Burkholderiales > Burkholderiaceae_B > Advenella. Next base: position 1,598 of record JBOIGK010000740.1, read on the forward strand.
ACGATTACTTTATGACCATGCAATACGGTACCGCTCCTGAAAGCGACAACCCCGCCCGCCAATGGCTGGCCGGCCACCAGTCGCGTTTTACCCATTTTATTGCCGGACGCTTTACCAAGGCAAACGGCAATGCGACTTTCGCGACACTGGAGCCGGCCACCGGCAAAGTGCTGGCCACCCTCAGTCAGGCCAGCCAGAGCGATGTGGACGCCGCCGTCAAAGCGGCGCGCAAGGCCCAGAAAGGCTGGCAGGCCATGGGCGGCCACGCTCGGGCAAGACACCTGTACAGCCTGGCCCGCATGCTCCAAAAGCACAGCCGCCTGTTTGCCGTACTCGAGTCACTGGATAACGGCAAGCCCATTCGCGAATCGCGCGATCTGGACGTGCCACTGGCTGCCCGCCATTTTCTGTATCACGCCGGCCTCGCCCAGTTACAGGAAACAGAGCTGTCGCAGTGGCAGCCCTATGGGGTGGTTGGTCAGATTGTCCCCTGGAATTTCCCGCTGCTCATGCTGGCCTGGAAAGTGGCCCCGGCACTGGCCAGCGGCAACACTGTGGTGCTCAAACCCGCTGAATTTACTTCGCTTACCGCCCTGCTGTTTGCTGAACTGGCCGCCGAGTCGCTGCCCGCCGGCGTGCTGAACATAGTAACGGGCGATGGTGCAGTAGGCGAATATCTGGTTGCCCACACCGGCGTCGATAAAATCGCCTTTACCGGATCCACCGAAGTGGGTCGCCTGATCCGCAGCCAGACCGCCGGCTCCGGTAAGGGATTGACGCTGGAACTGGGCGGCAAATCCCCCTTTATTATTTTTGATGATGCCGATATCGACAGCGCCATAGAAGGCATAGTCGATGCCATCTGGTTCAACCAGGGACAAGTATGCTGCGCAGGCTCTCGCCTGCTGGTGCAGGAAAGTATAGCCGAGCAGGTCTACACCAGACTGCGCGCGCGTATGAAAACCCTGCGTGTGGGGCCTTCCCTGGACAAAAACATCGACATATCGGCCATCATCGACGAGTCGCAATTGCAACGCATCCGCCAGCTGGTCACCGATGGCGTCAGCCAGGGCGGCGAACTATGGCAGGCCGAGGAAACCACTCTGCCCGGCAAGGGCGCCTATTATCCACCCACATTGATCACCGGCGTACAGCCGGCCTCTACGCTGGCGCAAGAAGAAATATTCGGTCCGGTCCTGGTC